>DASTAO010000149.1:0-20500 GCA_035712525.1 Kapaibacterium sp. (SeqCode) | reverse complement strand
TTCGAATTGACTGGCAACGAACAATACAAACAGAAAGCTGTAGATACACTTAAATATTATTCTGGTCGCTTGATGCAATATCCTTACACGATGCCGGGATTACTTGCGGCTTCGACGTGGCTCGAAAAATCGCCTGCTGAGATTGTCATTACTGGTGATAGATCGAGCAGCGAACTTACAGCTATTCGAAGAGAGATCGCCTCACAGTATTTGCCTCGTAAAGTTATGCTTTTTGCCGATGATACCAACACATCGCTGGCTCCATTTGCAAAGCTCCTTGGAAATTCAACGGAGCTTACAGTTTATTACTGCCGCGATCAGATCTGCAATTTGCCGGTGCATAGTGCAGAAGAATTAAAGGCGCTGTTGAAATGAGATACTCCCGTTCCTTCTTCGAACGCCCCGCTTATGTTGTTGCTCGTGAGTTGCTTGGTGCCGAGCTTCATCATGTTATCGATGGCAAAGAGTTAATTGGTCGTATTGTCGAGACTGAGGCCTACGATCAATCTGACCAGGCTTGCCACGGCTATCGCGGAGTGACCGAACGGACGAAACCGCTCTTCGGTCATGCCGGTTTTTCCTATGTGTACTTTACCTATGGAATGCATTGGTGCTTTAATGTGGTGACAGAGAAAGAGGGGCATGGTGCCGCGGTTCTTGTGAGAGCTGTTGCGCCGATTGCTGGCATTGAAGAAATGAGGAAGCGGCGTAAGGGCATAACGAAAGATCATGAACTGACCTCCGGCCCAGCCCGGCTAACACTGGGAATGGGTATTGCAAAAGCTGAAAATAGTATCGATCTGCTCGAAAGCGATATACTCTTTCTCGCAAAAGGTAAGCTTGCCAAAGGAGAAACTGTTGGCGTCACAACCCGTATTGGTATTACCAAGGATGTCGAATTGCCGTGGAGATTTTTTATCGACGGCAATAAATTCGTCTCCAGAGGAAAACCATCAGTTTTGAAAGCAGAAGAATGAGATCACTTTGCATTCTGTCATTTCTTGTATTATTTTCCATTGGCTGCAAATCGCAGCCACATTCTCCGATGAGTACACTGCAACCAGAAGTAGCCAAACTTGCCGCCACGATGGAAGATCAGGGCGGCGAGCACATCCACATGCCGAAACTCCCGACCGGATATTCGAGCGACCGGTACTATAATGTTACCGGCGCTGAGCTGACACCGGCATCGCTCAAGGGCAAAGTCGTACTTATCGATATTTGGGATTATACCTGCGTGAATTGCATTCGGACGTTGCCGTATATCAAAGCCTGGGCAGAAAAATATAAAGATAAAGGGCTCGTCATCCTTGGTGTACATTCTCCTGAGTTCGATTTCGAGAAAGACCCGAATAATCTTGGTGCAGCGGTCAAGAAATTTGGATTGACCTATCCCGTTATAGCCGATAACGAGTATGAGATCTGGCAATCGCTTGCCAATCGCTACTGGCCGGCGAAATATTTATTCGATAAGAACGGCATCCTGCGAACGACGCATTTTGGCGAAGGGGAGTATCAGGAATTCGAAGCGTTTCTGCAAAAGATATTACTCGAACGCGATAGTACGATTACGCTACCGCCGCTTTCGGAGTTAGTGCGTACTACCGATAAGCCGGGCTCCGTCTGTTACCGCCCAACACCTGAGACGTACGTCGGATTTTCGAGAAATCATCCGGGTAATAAAGAAGAGATCGTGACGAATAAGCCGACTCATTTTTCCTTACCTGCTGCGTTGGAAGAAGACCGGTTATATTTCGATGGTGATTGGGTCATTCGTAGCGAATTTGCAACTCCGGTTGGTGGTAAACCTTCGAGCCTGATCATTAACTACGAAGCAAAAGAAGTAAATCTCGTTATTCGCCCGCCGCAAGGTAGCTGCATCGTCATCGTCGAACAAAATGGGAAGCCGATTCCGAAAGCAGATCGCGGCACCGATGTAATTGAAGAAAACGGAGCAACCGTGTTGAACGTAACCGAACCGCGAATGTATAATATCATCAACAATTCGAAATTTGGAAGAGCGGTCTTAAAATTGTCGAGTGATTCGCCATCATTCGGAGCGTATGCTTATACGTTTACGACGGATTGCAAGGAATAAGAACGATTTTGTTGAACGCCCGCCTCGGGTTTCAACCCGTGGCGGGAATTCCGGGCAGAAGGATATTCGGATTTTTAACAATGTTTGCTCTGCCACTCGCGTTTAGATTTTCATGAGCAGCATTATCCAACCCACCGACTTACGCATCCATCCGCTTCCGGAGGCAGAGACTATTCCATCACTTTGGTACACCTCCGAAGAGATCTTTGCCATCGAGAAGGAAAAGATTTTTGCGCATTCATGGCAATGTCTTGGGAGGACATCACAGGTGTTAACTGTCGGCGATTACTTTCTTGCCGATATTGCCGGTGATCCGATCATTGTCATTCGTGGTAAAGATGGTCTGCTTCGTGCTTTTTATAATGTCTGCCGTCATCGTGGTGGGCCGCTGGCGACGAGCGATGGATGTGTTTCGCATCTGCAATGCCAATATCATGGCTGGACGTATGATCTCGATGGGCAGCTTAAAGGCGTGCCAAGCTTTGATGGAGTATTAAATTTCGATAAGCCGTCGTTCGGTCTTGTGCCTATTGAACTCACCGAGTGGGAAGGATTTATTTTTATTCGGCTTGAAGCGGATACGCCACTGATTGAAGAACTCCTTACCGGCATTCCCGAGCGAATCGGCTCACCTGCATTAACTGAATTGCAATTTCATTCTCGCATTAGCTACGATGTGCATTGCAACTGGAAGCTCTATGTCGATAATTATCTCGAAGGCTATCATGTGCCGATCGTGCATCCGGAGTTGATGAAGCTGTACGATTATCGCAACTACCGCACGGAAGTCAAAGACTGGTATTCATTCCAGCATAGCCCCTTGAACGGCACCCAAAACATTTATTCTTCCGGCGAGGGAGAAGCATTGTATTATTTCATCTATCCAAATCTGATGCTAAATATTTTGCCGGGCCGCTTGCAGACGAATCTTGTGCAGCCGATCGATGCAACGCATTGCCGGGTGATCTTCGATTACTTTTATTTGCCTGGGACATCCGAGAAAATGATAATCGAAGATCAGGCCTTCAGTGATATGGTGCAAGCCGAAGATATTGGTATTTGTGAATTAGTGCAGCGCGGAGTTCAGTCGCGATCCTATGATAAAGGGCGGTTCTCTGTCTTACAAGAGGAAGCGGTTTGGCATTTTCAGACGTTAGTAAAGAAGGCTTTAGGTTCGGTTACTCAATAATGGAATATTCGCATGAAAATTTTTTTGGTAGTATTTATTGTAGCTATTGGTGCATTGTTTAGTAGTTGCGGGAGTATTGAAGATCTCGGAAGCATTGCTACGACCGATTATATAAAAGAACTCTATCCGCTTGCCATTGGTAACGAGTGGGTAGTTGAAGTTCGTGAATTTAGGCCAGATGCCTCTGTCCTAAAGATCGATACCTTGCATTATCTGATTGGTGATACACTTGTAGTGAACGGACACAAAGCCTTCCAGGTGTTTGTGAATGGTGAAGCAAAGAATGTTCTTTATTACGATAGCACTACCGATCTATACGGTCTTAATAGTAAGACTGGTCTTGTTCTGCGCCACATTCTTCATGCTCCAATGACTGTCGGTGGGTCGTACGATCTGAAGAACAGCGTTTCGATTATTGGTACTGACACGACTATCAACAAGGAGATCCTTACCCTTACTGCACAGCATGCTTCTAAGACTACCCCGGCTGGCGTCTTTACCGATAGCTGCTCGGTATTTGAAGATGTGACGCTGTACGGGAAGTCGCTTGCAGTCGATACTACAACAATGTCAATCAGCTACTACGCACCTCGCGTTGGGAACATCTATCAGGAAGACTATGCCTGGAATACCAATCAGAAGTACTTGCAGTACCAAACGACATTATTAAGCTATATAGTGAAATAAATAGCATGAATAACTCTAAGAGCCACGACGAGCGTATTGCGAAAATGATCTTCGGATCGGTGTATCCTCTCTATGTTGCAAAAGTGGAAAAGAAAGGCCGAACCAAGAAGGAACTGGAACAGGTAATTGAATGGCTTACCGGTTTCGATACGAAGAAGATACAGAAATTTATTGAAGAACGAGCAACATTTGAGGCGTTTTTCAAAAACGCTAAGCTGAACCCTAACGCAAGCCTTATCACCGGAATGATCTGCGGCTATCGGGTCGAGGATATAGAAGACCCACTGACGCAGAAAGTCAGATATCTCGATAAGCTCGTCGATGAACTGGCAAAAGGAAGAAAGATGGAAAAGATATTACGGTCGTGAGCAATCAGCCGGAGCTATTTAAAGAAACGGAGAAGTTAGAAAATGGAATTTAGCCCAAGCAACCCTATCGTTAAACGTTGCCTTCAGGGCATGGCGATGGAAGAAAAGAACCAACCTGACGAGGCAACCAAGCTATTTCTCCAGGCATGGAATGAGGCAACAGCCGATTTTGAAAAATTTCTTGCAGCCTATTATGTCGCCCGGCATCAACATACTGTTTCCGAAAAATTACAATGGCTCGAAACGGCCTTGCAGTTTGCGTTACAAATAAACGACGCCTCCGTTACGAGTGCCTTTCCGTTTCTCTATAGTGCGATTGGTGACTGCTACAAGGAGTTAGGCTATCTCGATAAGGCAAATACAAATTATGAGTTGGCCACTTCATTTAGGGATAACCCAACTGATCCCGGCCCCTTTTATCATGGTACGAAAGCCGATCTTCAGGTTGGCGATCTGCTCCTAGCAGGTGGGGCTTCAAATTACAAAACTGACCTAACCATGAATCACATCTATTTTACTGCCTCGGCAAATGGGGCAGGCCTTGCTGCTGCCTTAGCAAAAGGAGAAGGACGCGAACGAGTGTATATTGTTGAACCCACAGGTGGCTTTGAAAATGACCCGAATGTTACTGACAAAAAATTTCCGGGCAATCCGACGCGATCTTATCGCAGCGAAGCGCCTTTGAAGATTGTCGGCGAAGCAGCAGACTGGGTAAGGATGCCCCCTGAAGAACTCCAACGATTTCGCGAACGCTTGGCGGCGAGCCAGGGTGAGATTATTAATTAATGCTTGTCTGAATTCAAGCCCGCCTCGGGTTGAAACCCGAGGCTATGTATCAATTGTCCGCTTAAGCGGACAAATCAATGTTTTTTTAAAGTTATTATATAATTAATTCGTCGGTTTACCGACGTTTGATATATAGCCATGGGTTTCAACCCGTGGCGGGCGTTTGGCGTGGAGAAGATTATATACATTATGACTCAGACGCATGATTCTCAAATAACACCGTTTCATCATACGCCACATTATGCAATTTTAATAAGGAGACGTATTCATTTTCAAATGATTGTTTCTTGTGATGTTCCTCTTGATTGTTAATGTATTGAACAACTTTATCGATCTGCGATGCACTTACACTAAATGCTCCGTAGGTTGACTGCCACTTAAAATCAGGTAGCTCTTCAAATGTAATCGAGATCCATCTTGACGAACCACCTTTCAAAAGCTGCACTGCCTTTGAAAGTGGCATCGATGCAGGTATTGAAACAAGCGCATGACAATGGTCATCATAACCGCCAATTGCAAGCGGCTCCATATCATTATTTCTTGCGATCCCTCCGATGAATTGCCATAGCCGATCTCGAATATCAGGAGTCAAGCATGGACGCCGATATTTTGTTGCAAAAACGAAATGGATGTGGTTGGAAATGTAGCCCCGTGACATTGGGCAAATATACGATGGGTGGGTGACATTATGCATTCGTCATCATTATTGCCCGCCTCGGGTTGAAACCCGAGGCTAGGTATCAATTGTCCGCTTAAGCGGACAAATTTATGTTTTTAGTCATCACGGATTCAAACATACGCCTCAACTAATTCGTCGGTTTACCGACGTTTGACGTATAGCCACGGGTTTCAACCCGTGGCGGGCGTTCAGCGGGCGATAACTCGTAAAAACAGCGATTTTTGAGAAATAAATAAATTTATTGAACTTTTATGTCTAAAAATAAGTTTTATATGTGTTGAAAATTTATTATTTATATAATCTATGAAAAACACACTACATCCTGATCTATTTGAATTCGAGCAATATGGGCTTACCGTGTATTTGGGGGAAAACATTGGGGATAATGCGGTTACCTCGATGCGGCATGCCTATTCACTGGCAAAGAATCGCCGATTTGGGGAGGTTATTTACCTCAATACCTATCAAAGCGAATATAAGCTTGATAAGACACTTGCCGCGGCAGTCAGCAAACACTTTACGTTGGAGATGCAGACGACGATGCAGATCATCAGTTCAACACTGGGAGAACTAGCGAACGAGCGTGGAATGATGGCAAAGTATCTTGCCGGTGTTCGGATGGAAAGTCCGGTTGGGTTATCGCCGGCGAAATCCGCAAAGAAGAACGGCGTCAATCCTTTCACCGGCAAAGAACCGGAGGTAGAGATGGTATTGGTGCGACCGAAAGTCATCATCATCAATTCCTGGGAATTCGCTGCGAAAGATTGCCGCCATCGTGAGCGGTTACTCTTTATGATAAACGAATGGGTCACCGTCCGAGGCATTTCTGTGATAATCTATGCTGAAGACAATAATCGCACTTGTCGAGCAGGAAAATTGCAGCGAGGCGGGTTTGGAAAATTAATGGGATTGGCGGATATGATCGTTTCGCTTTCGGATCTGGCGATGGAGCGTGATGCGCAACAAGCACAACATGAGGAAGCGCTTGAGAACAGTTATGCCGATCAGCATATAAAAACATTTCATGCCCGACGAATGATGTTCATTGCCGCGATGATGAAAGCAAATCAAAAACAGGAACTTGAGGAGTCCAAATCAATAGCGGCACCTACTGTTCAAGAAGGGCCCGTTCCAGAACTTCCAAAAGAAGAGAAGATCACACGATCAATGGCGAAGATCATCATGAGCCCCGGGCTATCCTTCGGAAAAGATCATCCGGAAAATGCAATAAGCGTTGAGGAGTTTTTGGAACGCCGTAGTACACTACTCTCAGGCGGTGTGCATAGTGATATTGTTGAGGCTGAGGAAGTTGCGGTGGTGGGGTGAGGGAATTGGACTACACTATCGAAGATGTCATCCTGAGTGAAGCGAAGAATCCCTTACCGATCGCGTAGTACCCAAAGAGATTCTTCACTCCGCTTCGCTGCGTTCAGAATGACGCTTATGAAAAGAACCGAACCTGATACTTATACCTAACTGTTGTTCAGGACTATTATATGATAGACGCTTCATTATTAGCTAAATACGAGCCGGTCATTGGTCTTGAAGTCCATGCCCAAATGCTGACGAAGTCGAAGGCATTCTGCAGCTGTTCGACTGAGTTTGGGGCACCACCTAATTCAAGGACCTGCCCGATCTGCCTCGGGCATCCGGGGACGCTGCCGGCGTTGAATGAGAATCTCGTCCGCTTCATAACGAGGATGGGCGTTGCGACGCATTGCCAGATCCGTGAAAAGTCTATCTTTGCCAGAAAGAATTATTTCTATCCCGATCTTCCGAAAGGGTATCAGATCTCGCAGTACGAAACGCCGATCTGCCATGACGGCTGGATCGAAGCTGAATTGCCGGATGGATCATTGAAGCGAATCGGTATCACCCGAATTCACATGGAAGAGGATTCGGGAAAATCGATCCATGATTTCGGCAGCGAGACGATGGTCGATCTTAACAGAGCTGGAGTACCGCTCATCGAGATCGTCAGCGAACCGGATATGCGATCGGCCGACGAAGCTTACGCTTATCTGACTCAGATCAAAGCCATCGTAACGTATCTCGAAATTTGTGATGGTAATATGGAAGAAGGCTCGTTGCGTTGCGATGCGAACGTCTCGGTCAGGGTACGTGGTACTGAAAAATTCGGTCAGAAGACCGAAGTAAAGAATTTGAATAGCTTCCGAAATGTGCAGCGAGCCATTGCTGCCGAGATCGAACGGCAGATAGGACTTATCGAAAACGGAGAGCCCGTCATTCACCAGACGATGCAGTTTGATGCCAATAAAGGTACGACAAAAGCAATGCGTACCAAGGAAGAAGCACATGATTATCGTTACTTCCCGGAGCCTGATCTGCTTCCGGTAACGATCACGAGCGACTACATTGAATTGGTCAGAAAAGAAATTCCTGAGTTGCAGCGAGAACGCCGCGACAGATTCGTCAACGAATATTCATTGCCGAAATACGATGCCGATGTTCTAACGGCCGATAAGATGACGGCCGATTTCTTGGAGAATACAGTCACAGCTCTTGACGATCGGTCTGCTGAGAATATCAAATCGGTGTCGAATTACATCATGGGTGATGTGATGCGAATTCTGACGGAGCGGAAAGTATCGATTGGTGAATTGTCACTCAACCCGAAACATTTGGCAGAATTGATCGGCCTTGTTGCCGCCAGTACTATTTCAAATAAGATCGCAAAGGATCTGTTGCCGGAATTGCCCGGCTCAGCAAAATCGCCAAAGCAGATCATCGAAGAACGAGGCATGGTCCAGGTATCGGATGAAGGAGCATTACGACACGCAGTGAAGAACATTCTGGCTGCTAATCCCGATAACATTTCAAAATATAAATCGGGCAAGACAAATCTCTTCGGATTCTTTGTCGGCCAAACGATGAAAGCAATGAGCGGCAAAGCGAATCCGACGTTGCTTAACGAAATAGTCAAAGAGGAGTTGGAAAAGGTATAGGAATCTGTAAAGAAGAAGATTGTTAGCAATACTATGAAGAAGGATTTAAGTGTAATCATTGAACGGGATGAGGATGGCTGGTATGTGGCTTCGGTGCCAACATTAAAAGGTTGCCATACTCAGGCCAAATCATTGGATGACCTGATGGAGCGAATTACCGAAGCAGCACAGCTTTGCCTTGAGGTTGAAGGCGAAGCAGTCGATGAAATAGAATTTATCGGAGTTCAGCGAATTGAAGTTGAAGTATGAGTGATTTCCCTTCATTGACTGGGAAAGAATTGATCAAAGCCTTTTCCAAAATAGGTTTCATAGTTGTCAGAATCCGCGGCAGTCATAATGTGATCCAACATCCAGATGGAAGGTCGACCGTTGTACCGATCCATTCCAATGAATCTCTGGGAAAGGGAATTCTATCAAAAATATTACGAGATGTAGAATTGAGCCGTTCAGAATTAAAAGAATTATTATAATCAATGTCAAATAGACGCTCCTTCATCTGCGGCAACTGGAAAATGAACGGCACTCTGGAAGAAACGAGCAGCCTCATTGCCGGTATCATTGGCCGGTGGGATGATTCGTTCAAGGCTGTCGAGATTGCGATCTGTCCGCCATTTACTTCGCTCACGACAGCATCGACATTATTAAGCGGTCGTGGAGTACGAATCGCTCTTGGGGCTCAGAACTGTCATCAGGAAGTGAAAGGAGCTTTTACGGGAGAAGTCTCGGCTAGAATGTTGGTCGAAGCAGATTGCACCTATGTTATTCTCGGTCATAGCGAACGGCGAACCTATTTCAACGAATCGAACGAGACGATCAATAAGAAGATGATCGCTGCGATGAACTCCGGATTAAAGCCGATACTTTGTATCGGTGAAACGCTTGAAGAGCGGGAGTTGGAACGGACATTCGAAGTGCTTCAGGTTCAGCTTCGTAGTGGGCTTCGGGATATCACCGCAAACCAGATGCATCAGGTAACGATAGCCTATGAGCCGGTCTGGGCCATTGGGACGGGAAAAACGGCAACTCCGGAAATAGCACAGAATGCCCATTCCTTTATTCGGTCGGAGTTAACAGCATTATATGATAAGACTGTTGCTGATAAAATTTGTATTCAATATGGCGGCAGCATGAATGCTTCGAATGCTGAATCGCTTCTCGCTCAACCTGATATCGACGGTGGGTTGATCGGCGGAGCAGCGCTCGATGCCGAAGCCTTTATGAAGATCGTACGTATCGCATCAACACAGCACTGAGAATTAGTACCCTACCAGTGAATAAATTTCTCGAACGACTCAAATCCATTTCCGACTGTCCCATCTTAACCGATGGTTCGATGGAATGCAGCCTTGTTACCCAAGGCCTTCATGAGTTGCCGTTCGAAGTCTATAACATCTCGAAGCCGACAGCAGTCGAACATTCTCATCGGGAGTTCGCCTTGGCCGGAGCGGAATTACTTTGTTCCAATACCGAACATGCTTCACCGTTGAGCCTCGAGCGATTTGGCCTTAGGCAAAAGGCTTACGAAATAAATCGTAAAGGGGTATGGCTTGCCAGAAGTGTTGCGGCTGAACATAATTCATTAGTTGCTGCAGTAGTCGGCCCGGTAGGAAAATATCTTTCGCCGCTTGGCCCATCGAAGCCTGACCAAGTCCGAATTTCATTTGAAGAACAGATCAGGGCATTGGCTGACGGTGGCCCGGATGTATTGTTGCTTCGTAGTTTCATCGAGCTTCGGGAGCTGGAAATAGCGATTGCTGCTGCAAAGCTTGTAGCCCCTGATCTCCCAATCATCGCCCAAAAGACTTTTCCTGAAGACGGAGCGTTGCTCGCAACCGATTATGCAAGGACTGTTGCCGAGCGACTCATTTCTCTCGGAGTCGATGTCATTGGTACCAATGGTACGGTTGGTCCGAACAGAATGTTCACCATCGTCAAAGCCTTTGCATTGCCTGATGTTCCGATCTCTGCTCAGCCGGATATTGGTATTCCGACGTTACACAATGGCCGACCGATCTATAATGCTACTCCGGAGTATGTTGCTCAAAGTGCGAAGCGTCTTCTTGAAGCAGGAGTTGGAATTATCGGAGTTTATGGCGGAGCAACGCCTGAGCATATTAAGGAAATAGCTAAGTCGATCGAGGGTGAAAAGCCTGCTGTGGTAATAGCAGAATCGATCAAGGTGAAGCAAGAGGGGATCAACGGCTCTCAGGATGGCGAGCAGTTTTCGAAGTTCAAGAAAAATCTTGGTAAGAAGTTTTTAGCAACTGTTGAGTTGGATATTCCTCGGGGACTCGACATGTCAAGCGTTCTCGAAGGAGCAAAATATCTTGCCGATGCCGGGATCGATGGAGTAAATATTTCCGATGGAGCGAGAGCAAGGCTTCGCGTTTCTTCGATCATGCTTTCCCATATCGTCGAACGCGAATGCGGCATCGAAGCAATTACCCATCTTGCCTGCCGCGATAGGACAATGGTTGGGTTGCAATCGGAATTGCTTGGTGCTGAATTATTAGGAGTCCGAAATATTCTCGCTGTGACCGGTGATCCAGCCCAGATCGGAGACTATCCCTATGCAACGAGTGTCTATGACATTGATTCGATCGGTCTTATCCGAGCACTTCACTCGATGAATGCCGGGCGCGACTTGATGGGTAATCCCGTAACCGGAGAACATCAACGGGCAACACATTTTCTTATTGCTTGTGGCTGTAATCCGATTGCTGACGATTTGGAATTTGAAGTTGCACGGCTTGAGCAAAAGGTTAGCGAGGGATGTGAAGTTCTCTTTACTCAGCCGGTTTTCGAGATGAGTGCCTTGGAGCGATTCCTCGATCACATCAAGCCATTCAGGTCGAAAGCAAAGATAATGTTAGGCATTATGCCGCTTCGCAGCGTCCGCCATGCCGAGTTCTTGCATTATGAAGTACCGGGGATGTATATCCCGCAGTGGATACACGATCGGCTCGCCTCAAAAGCCTCGGTGGAATCACAAAGTGCCGAAGGAATGGATATCTGCGTTGAGTTTTTGAAAGAAGCTAAGCCGCTTATCGATGGTGCCTATTTAATGCCGCCATTTAAGAAGTATGCGATGGCAGTTGAAATTCTAAATCGTCTTTGAGCGATGCAATCGTACCCACGCATTGGCATCGTTCTCGTTCATCTGAATTCTTACGGACATACTTCGCTTTGTCTGAGGTCTCTTACTACAATGACCTATCCTAATGCCGAGGTTATTGTTGTCGATAACGGTTCAGTCGATTCAAGTGGTGACCGGTTGCGATCGGAATTTCCGAATGTAACTCATATCAGGTCGGAAGAAAATCTTGGTTTTACCGGTGGTAATAATATTGGTATCGAGCATTCAATGAATAATGGCTGTGACCATGTCTTGTTGCTTAATAACGATACTATCATCACTCCGGGTTTTCTTGAGCCATTGGTAGAGCGATTGTTAAGTGATCCAACTATTGCTGCTGTTAGCGGGAAAATATATTACTATCCGGCAGCATTGAATGGTAGAGAAAATGTTATCTGGTATGCAGGAGTTTTTCAGAAATGGCATACTGGGTATCATCATGTTGGTACATTGGAAGAAGATCATGGACAGTTCGATGTTGCAATGCCGACTGAGTATGCTTCAGGCTGTTTAATGTTGATGCGCGGCGAAGTAATTAAAAAGCTTGGTGGACTTTCAAAAGAATATTTTATTTATTGGGAAGAATCAGATTGGTGCATGAGGGCGAAGGCGCTTGGCTATTCGTCGTGGTATGAGCCCAAGAGTATTATCTGGCACAACTTTACCAGCGCAGCCTTTGGCCAGGAGACACCATTCTATATGTATATGCAGATCCGCAATAGCTTTATCTTTGCTTCGCGCCATTATCATGGGATGGTGAAGTTTAGGTATCTTCTGTTTTATCCGTTATACATTTTGAATTATTATGTTTCGCTTCTTCGTTCGAAGAATCCGCGTGGTGCAAAAGCCATTTTTTATGGTATCGTAGATTACTTCAAAGGATATCGCGGCAAAGAAGGACTTAAACTAAGAGGATATATTCGTTAACGTATGCCTATTTCTTTAGTAACCGGCGCGGCCGGATTTATCGGTTCACATGTTGTCGATTCGCTTATCGCCGAAGGCCATCAGGTTGTTGGCTTCGATGATCTATCAGGCGGGTTTACCGATAATGTAAATCCTAAAGCAACCTTTATCGAGGGTAGCTGCACCGACCATCAATTACTGGCAAAGATCTTTCATGACTACAAATTCGATTACGTCTTTCATCTCGCTGCTTATGCTGCTGAAGGTCTTTCGCATTTCATCAAGCGGTATAATTATACCAATAATGTGATCGGCTCGGTAAATCTGATCAATGAATCGGTGAAGCATAATATAAAACGATTTATTTTCACGAGTTCGATCGCAGTCTATGGTCGCAATCAGCTTCCAATGCGAGAGGACTTAGTGCCTCAACCCGAAGATTCTTACGGCATCGCAAAGTATGCTGTCGAATTAGAGCTTAAGGCGTCGCATGAAATGTTCGGATTGGATTATGTGATCTTCCGTCCGCATAATGTGTATGGCGAACGACAGAATACCGGTGACAAATATCGCAATGTCATTGGCATTTTTATGAATCAGATTCTTCGTGGTGAGTCGCTCACCTTATTTGGTGACGGAGAACAGAAACGAGCTTTTAGTTATATTGCTGATGTCGCTCCCTATATAGCAAAAAGTGCTACACTTGAAGCCGTAAAGAATGAAGTTTTTAATCTCGGCGCGGACACTGTTTATACTGTTAATGAACTTGCTAAGGCCGTGATGAAAGCAATGGGAAGTACGGCGCCGTTAAATTATCTCCCGGCTCGCAACGAGGTTGTAAATGCCTGGAGCGATCACGAAAAAGCGAAGAAAGCGTTTAATATCACAAAAGAAACTCCCCTCGATGAGGGTATTACCGTAATGGCAGAGTGGGTAAAGAAAGTGGGTTCGCGCTCGACGAAACCCTTTGCCGGTATCGAGATCGAAAAGAATTTACCACCGAGCTGGAGGTAATGAGTAAAGTATTCTATGAAGTACCTTAACGTTATCCTGTTTGTAACCTTTTTTGCCGGGCAATTAAGATGTCAGTGGGAGCAGACGAATGGCCCCGCCGGCGGGCAGTCTGTTGCCGCGATTTCTTCATTGGGGAATACGATTTTTGCGGGTACTTATTCTGGAGGGGTATTCTTTTCTAAAAACGACACGAAAATTTGGCAAAAGGATTCGAGCTCTGAACCGATAAATTGTATCTCTCTTTTCCCTTTTGGTAGATATATTTTTTCTGGAACATTCGTAGAAGGACTCTATCGTTCATCTGACACAGGCCGAAGCTGGATTAAAACAAGCACTGGAATCACCAACGAGCAAATATATTCGCTCAGTGCATTAGGCGGTTTTCTATTTGCAGGTACCTATAAAGGGGGTGGAAATGCTGGTGGGATTTTTCGTTCAATTGATTCAGGAAATACGTGGATCAAGCATAATAAAGGACTCACCGATAGTACGGTTTATTCTATTTGCCCAATAAATACAAATCTATTTGTCGGTACAGATACAGGAGTATTTCGCTCAGTTGATTCGGGGATTACTTGGTCCTTTGTGAGTATTCCAGAATGTCGATATGCAATAGTTCTTGCCTCAATCGATTCTTTTCTTTTTGTAGGTACGCTTCAAGCAGGAATCTTTCGGACAAGTAATTTTGGTGTCCATTGGGAAAAAGTTAATTCAGGGTTAAGTAATCTTAGAATTTATTCATTAGCCGTGTACAAGCATACACTTTTTGCAGGTACGAATGAAGGTGTATATGTTAGCTATGATCTTGGTATTACTTGGAAAAGTATATCGGATGGTTTGGTAAATAAAAAAATCTTGTCACTATTCTGCAAAGATGATAAACTCTTTGCCGGAACAGATGGTGGAGGCCTGTATTATTCCACCGATTTTGGAAATACCTGGACAGAAATGAACTCAGGTCTAATATATACAAATGTTTTTGCCTTATTGGTTTCTGGAGATACATTATTCGCTGGTACTGAAAACAATGGTTTTTTTAGGTCTTCCGATTTTGGTGACACTTGGAATGCAGCAAACAGCGGACTTATAAATAATACCGATATTTATGCTCTTTGCGGCAGTCCAAGCGGCAGTCCAACTGAGCTTTATGCGGGTACATGGGGAAATTATGTTTTCCGTTCAACAGATGGAGGCATTACTTGGTCTGAGACATCCCCTTCTTACAATAACTACGTTAAGGCTCTTACTAATTATGGGCGATATATATTTCTTGGGTCATACGGGGGTGGAGTCAGTAGGTCAGACGATAATGGGAAAACCTGGCAGAAAGTAGATTGGGTAAAAGGAAGCTTAGAGAGTGTATATGTAAATGCTCTTTTCGCTTACGATTCAGTTTTATACGCGGGGACAGATGGTGGGAAATTATTTGTAACATCGGATACTGGGTCATCTTGGAAGCAGCTTGCAACCTGCTTGCCTGATTATCAAGTGACTACTATCGCTCGATTAGACTCAATTCTTCTTGTCGGATCGAATGGAGGTGGTATTTGTCGGTCAACAGATTTAGGCAATGAATGGAGCAATGCTAATTTTGGTGTTGATAATCTTGATATCCGGACACTTAAAGTTATCGACGGTACTATCTTTGCGGGTTCTTACGGAGGGGGTATTTATATATCAACTGATAAGGGTAGCACTTGGTCATCATTTGGCTTAAATAAACAGTTTGTTTTTTCTGTAGAAAAAGTAGATAGTTTTCTATTTGCCGGCACTACTGGAAGAGGAGTATGGAAAAGAAAAATAATAAATTTCAACTCCAGTATTAATACTCAGTTGCCCGTTCAAGAATCAAAATGTATTCTTAGACAAAATTATCCTAATCCGTTTTCAAAATCTACTAAAATTACTTTCGACATCCCTTCGACCGGCTTTGTCAAGCTTACAATCTATGATTTGTTAGGTAATCTAGTTGCAAATCCGTTAAATAAATATTTGCCTTCGGGCAACTATAATTTTCAATTTGAAATAAATCTTGCAAAAGGGATATATCAGTATTGCTTAGAAACTGAACATTCTCGTATTATGAGACAAATGCTTGTACAATAGTAGTTATTTTTCCGCTACACTACCCGCCGCCGCATGCGGCTTCAAGAATGAGACAAAGGCATTGAGGTCTCTCGTAAAGCCTGGGAATGTAGCAAGCGGTTTATCATCCGGAGAGATGATGACATAATAGGGCTGTGCAATGGTATTAAATCTTGACTCTTCCATCGTCCGATTCGAATCATTCAATGGAGATCCATCATCAGCATATAATCTTGCAAGGACGAATTGTTTGAACAGTCCCTGGACTTCCTGCTGCTTAAATATGGTCGCCTCCATAGCCCGGCAGTTGGTACATTGATAGCCGGTGAAATCAATAAAGACATTCTTACCGGTTCGCTTTGCTTCGGCTAAGGCCTCGGCAAATCTCGGATGCCATTGAAGTTCACTAAATGCGCCAGATACCTGCTGTTTTCCACCAATCGATCCAACAGTTGCAGTTTGAGCTTGACTATAAATATCCGGTGGCAAATATCCGTCAAGTTCACCTAATGCCTTACCGCCTAAACCGGTATAGAGATAAATTCCGAATGTAAGAAATACGACAGCAAAGACAGCTCGTAACGGCCCAATATGTTCTGATGGAGTATCGTGCGGTAAGTGGAAACGGCCTAAGAGGTAGAGCGTTGTGATGATCATTAGCGCCATCCAAGCTGCAAGCACAAGATCGCGGGTAAAGAAGCCCCATTTGTAAACAAGATCAATGTTGGAGAGGAATTTCAGCGCAGCAGCAATTTCCAGAAACCCCATCACAACCTTTACACTATTAAGCCAGCCGCCGCTTTTCGGAAGAGCCTTCATCGCACTTGGAAAAAGCGCAAGCAGGAAGAAGGGAAGGGCGAAGACGCTGGCAAAGACTGTCATTCCGATGAGTGGTACAAACCAAGCCCCTTTTGAAAAAGACACCATTAATGTGCCAACAAACGGTACGGTGCAAGTAAAGCTTGTCAGTGAGAAAACAAAGCCCATGAGGATCACCGAGAAGATCTTATTCTCATGATTATGTGCCTTCATATGAAGATTCGTCAGCATCGAGGACGGGACGCCAAGTTCGAACAAGCCAAACAAATTCAAGGCGAAGGCAATGAATACTATAGCAATGAATGCATTGACGATCGGATTAGCCGCAAATTTATTAATACCTGCTGGTCCCATTACAAGAGCCAAAAGGAAACCAAGCGCGACGAACGTACCGATAATACCCGCAGCATAGAAGATAGCATCTTTCACGGCATGCTTCTTCGATCCCTGATTACGTTTTGTAAAAAAGCTGACTGTGATCGGAATCATCGGAAATACGCAAGGCGTAACGAGTGCTAACAATCCAAACCCTATAGCGGCAAGAATGAATTTCCAGATCGAATCGTCAGCCAGTTTATTTAAGTCATCAGCAGAAGTGGCGTTGACTGAACCGGAGGCTGCGGACGGTGTAGATGACTTAGGAGCTTCAACAATAGCAGGATGGGTAGTATCGAGAGGCTGTTGTATTACAGCGGTAGTTGTATCTTCTTTGCCGTCGTTCTTTTTTATCGTAAGCTCTAATGGTTTGCCTCCGAGAAAAGTCATCGGGACGGCATAGGTATTAGGAGGAATACAATTGCTTTCGTTGCAAGTCTGATAATCTATAAGTAAGTAAAATGGACTCTTAGCAATACTCGCTGTGGGTTTGACTTTAATGGTAACAATGGCATCAAAATCCTGATAATGGGAAACCGTCGTCCCTTCCATCGCAGAATCATAATGGGAAACAGTTTTTCCGGTTTCAGAAATGTTAACGAGCTGATAGGTATTGTCTAATTCTTTTGGGATTCCCATAATCATTGGGAAGCCTGCATCCGGTGAAGATTTAGAACTATAAATATGCCACCCTTTACCGACTTTAAAATGCACCTTTGCCTGAAAGGTCTTTCCTTGCATGATCTCAGCTTTAGGATCTACTGAGAGAGTCAGGACTGATGAATCGGAGGCAAATTTCTCGCGCGGCTTTTCGAGCCTTTTTGCAGAAAGGCTGCTCAGGCCTCCTAAAAAAGCGGCAATAAAGGCGAGTACAATAAGGATACGTTTCACGAACCTACTAACAGGAAAAAGGGGATTAGTATTTCAGCCCAATTAATACTTCGAGGGAGCTATTTTACCTCAAACATCAAGACACCATTTTTCTTTGTAGTCGTGATCTTTGCCTTGCTATTGCCTTCGGCTCGTAATTCGGCGAGGCGTTCTTCGGCTTCCATTGAATTCGAGGTTTTATAGGCACTGGTCTTGCTGGTGCCGGATCTGCGGGAAACCTTGTGCTTTGGTGCTGCCTGGGTTTCAGGCTTCGGCTCTTCAGTTGCTTGGGCTTGTGCCGGAGTGCAGCATGAATCAGGCATTGGAGCAGCAGCCGGAGGTGCGGGAGCAGGGGCCGGCGTAGGTAATACCGGCGGTGGTGGTATGTGCTCAACAATCATTCGTTCGTGATGATGATTCATCAACATCATGATGACAACAATAAGCGATAAAATGCCGACGATCCCGAGCAGCGCACCAAGCGTTGAGATCGCATTCCATCCGGAGCGAGTATCACGATTCTGTTTCATAATAGGTTCGATCTTTGGTAATGGAGCCGGCTCATTCGGCTTTGGGGTAATCAGCTTCTTAACTTCTTCTTCCGGAATGCCAAAGCGTTCGGCAAGCCGTTTAGAAGCATCGTTAGAACCCGAACGCTCATCGGGTGCGTATTGAATACGTAACATCTTCTTTGTAATTCGTTTACAGCCGTGGGCGTTCCCGTTTATGCAATGGCTGGCTCGCAGTAGTCGTATTTTTACAGCCAAAGTTACCCCAAATGCCGAAGAAGAAGAAAAAGGACAAAAAGGCCGAGACGACTTCCCGAAAAGGGGAGCATGTTTCGATCGTTACAACGGAGAACGTATCATTTCGGAGTGTGCCTTCGGGATTCGATACGCTACGGTTCGAGCATAATGCCCTGCCTGAATTATCGTTCGATGAGATCGATACCTCTACCCAATTTCTCGGCAAACATCTCGATGCTCCATTATTGATCTCCTCGATGACCGGTGGGTACGAGGGAGCAGAAGCTGTTAATAGAGCATTCGCGAAAGCTGCAAAGCGATTTGGTCTTGCGATCGGGATAGGAAGTGCTCGGCAGGCACTTGAAAATAAGAAGTATCATAAAACATTTTCCGTTGTCCGAAAAGAATATCCTGAAGGTCTCGTCTTCACAAATATCGGTGGGGCAGAGGTAGCGGCATTACATGCAAAAAATAAGTTGGATGATATTCTACGGATTGTCGATCTTGTAGAAGCTGATGCCATCATAGTTCATCTGAACCCGCTTCAGGAAATGATGCAGCCAGAAGGCTCCCGAGATTTCCGGGGGATATTGGGTGGTATCGAGGCACTGTGCAAACAATTTACTATACCTGTGATCGTTAAAGAAGTTGGAGCAGGGATTTCGAAGTCTGCTGCAAGAACGCTCGTGACTCATGGGGTATTAGCGATCGATATCGCTGGTGCCGGTGGTACCAGTTGGGCAGGAGTCGAATTGTTGCGTCAGGATGAAGCCAAACGCTCGGATCTTGATATTTTCTGGGATTGGGGTATTCCCACAGTTGAAGCGCTTCAGGCAGTCAGAGAATTAAAACAATCTATGACCTTTGGCCTTATTGCCAGTGGTGGTATTCGGACTGGATTAGATGTAGCAAAATCCATTGCCCTTGGTGCCGATCTTGTCGGATTAGCGCAACCGGTGATAAAAGCCTTCGTAGATACCGGCGAAGAAGGATTGTTTGCACTGATGCAGACTGTTCTGAAACAGTTGCGAATTGCGATGCTGCTTAGCGGGTCGAAAACGATTCCTCACTTAGGAGATCAGATACTTTTTCCTGTGAAATAATAGAATCGGTCAATTGTCATTGAAGAAGCTTCAGAAATATTTTGCTGGAATTGTTATAGCGATTAGTATCGCCGGGTGCGGTCTATCCGGCGATCCGTTCGGAGAGTTTAGAATTGAGTCTAAATTTTTTGGTGCTAATGGCGAACATTTTGAAGCAGTCATCAACGGAACGGACTGGTGGCCTCAAGGCAGGTTCTCTTCAGATAATTTTGCTTCACCACTCACACTTTCGTTTTTGCAGCAACCTGCCGGCCATCATTCATTCGAGTTATTTGTCGAGCGGGATTTCGAGCCACAGAGCACCCTAAGGATTACCGTTGATACAATGTACGGATTAGGATTTTATAAACTTGGCGATAGACTGCAAGGCTCTTGGGCAGTGTATGATCGCGTGGATACACTCTCTGACAAATCGCTTAAGCATACCGTGTTTTCGACAGATTCCATTAGAACCGGTTCGATGCTGATTCAAAAGATCGATACCTCGCTTCATCTTATAACCGGACAGGTTGTGTTCGATGCCTCAGGCGATGGCACGGTACTTCATCTGAAGGACGGTTCGTTCATAGCTCAATATCAATTCTAAATTTTATTTTGGCTGAAATTACTTCTACTGATAAACTGCGGCTTGTTCGCGAACAAATGGACGTCTATCTAAAGACGTTAGTCCCGG
>DASTAO010000148.1:0-3842 GCA_035712525.1 Kapaibacterium sp. (SeqCode) | reverse complement strand
AATGGAAGAACAATGAGAAGAATCAGCCAGAAATCTCATAATTGACAATGCTGTTTTAAGATTCGGAGTATTCCCTAACTCATCCTTAAACTCAAAAGAACCAGCATATTCTAAAAGGTCACTACAGTAATATAAAGAATCGGGGTTATTGTAAAGGACTTTCTTTAGCCAATCCCGATATTGGGCCCAAATTGTATCACCATTATTGTAAAGTCCATTCGAAGCATTCGTCGTACTTCCAAACGCTCGGAAAGAATTTTTATCTAATGGGCATTGCTCAACGTAGGCCTTTAAAGTATCATATTCCTTTTGGTATTGGAAAGAGCTGTTATATCCAACTCCCTTATGCCACATATCGCTGCAATATTGCGGATCGGGTTCAGCTGCAGTAAATGTCGCATGTTCCTGACAACTGACTCTGAGCAATAACCAGCAGAAGCACTATTACAATTACTCTCATAGCTTCATAAACCATTTGTCCTATAGCAGGTTACAAATTTATAATATCAAATTCTCACTTCAACGTCTTCCACTGCTGCTGAAATGACTTCAGCGGCACAGCCACACTCTTATGACTTCCATCGGGAAAGAAAAAGAGGAACATTACATAATCGTATTTCAAAAATTCCGAAAAGATATCGGCCGTCTGTTTTTTCTCTCCGCGTTTGGCAAACCCATCGATGATCCGCACCGTACAAAAATCGCTGTTACAATCCTGAAACTCCATCTTCGTCGTCAGCTCTTGTTGTGGTTCAAGATGAGTGGCATTAGCAGCAGGCTTACTATAGGTCAGGAACATCCCCTTCTGCTGATCGATCGGCGATTGCATCATCACCGAAATAAACGCCGGCCGCGACGCACCCGTATTCTTCGAGACGTTAAGCGTCAGATACTCGATCGTATCCGCATGCCCGATATACGGCACATCAAGATACATGATCGTCCCATTGAACGAGGGCTGAATATCCCAGACCAGTGGTTTGGTGGTAGTATCAGTTTGGGCGAAACAAACCTTTGCAAATAGTAAAGTGAATAATATTGAAAATCCAATCTTCATTCTAGCAGACAACCATTCTTATATTATCGGTACTACCACGTTTTTACCATATAAATGATTCATTCTTTCAGAAACCCACCCTACCCTCTTCGGGTTAGCCCAAGCATGAAACGTACTCTGCTTGTAGCGATTATTTGTTGCATTGCTTCGTGGTCTTCTGCGCGGACTGTTAAGGTCAGCACCTATCCTGAATTATATTCTGCTTGCCAGGCTGCACTTGCCAATGATACGATCATTCTTGCGAAAGGGATCTATACCATCAACGATGGCAAAAGTCGGATCTATATTTCAGGTCGCTCGGGGCCGGTATTGGTAAAAGGTGAAACGGGTGATCCTCACGATGTGATCGTTGAAGGTCAGGGGCAGGAGAACGATGTGGTACAAATGGTCTTCAACCTCGATAACTGTCCGAACTGGACATTCGAAGCGATGACCGTCCGCAATTCCTATTACCATGGTTTCAAGTTTGATCATAACTCAAGCAACTGCCTCCTCAATAATCTGATCCTGCTCGATCACGGCTCGGCGGCGATCAAAGGCACAAGCGATAATGCTGCCGGCACCTACCCCGATAATTTGGTGATAATGAATTCCACCATCGGGTATACCTCTATAAAAGGTGGTACCCGCGATGTCGTCGAGGGGCTCGATGCTGTTGGCGTAAAAGGTTGGGTCATCGCGCATAATCGGTTTATAAATGTGCAAAAGACAGGCGGCGATGGGATTGCCTATGGCTGCTTCACCAAAGGCAATTCACAAAACACAACCATTATCGGCAACCGCTTCGAGGATTGTTTTATCGGTGCCTCATTCGGCGGTGGCGGGACCGATCCGCAATTCTTTCGCGATAACGACCAAACCTATGAGCAGCAATTCGGGGTGATCGTAAATAATGTGTTTGTTCGGTGTAACGATGCAGCCATTTACATTAATAAATGCCGTGATGCCAGAATTTATAATAATACGGTATTCGATTGCGGCTTGACCATCCAACTGCGATTCAAAGAATCAACCGGTGAAGCATTAAATAATCTGGTCAAACGATCCCAAGATAATCCGAACGAGCCTGTCATTAGGCTTCGTGATGGGGCAACCATAACCTGGGACACCATGAATCTTGCGGCAACGGATGCCGATTTTATTTCACCGATCGGCACCTCGGATAAGGTCGATCTTCATTTGCAAAAAAGCTCTGCCGCAGTCGATGCCGCAATTTGTCTTTTCGCAGCTCCATTCGATTTCGATAGTGTCTCAAGGTTCAATGCCGGTAAAAGCTGCGATGTCGGGGCCTACGAATTCGTGCCATCGGCTGCAGTACCAGATACCAGGCATCGCACAGCTCTCGAAGCAACGTATGATTACGAGCTTTCAGCATTGCAGGTTGATCTTCCGGAAACCGGTATCCTCGAAGTCACTTTTTATAATGAACTTGGTAACTTAGTAAAGCCAACCTCAAAAAATAATTGTGTTAAGGGTGGGTATTGTTTTCCGGTAGATTCATTCAGGCCAGGTGTGTATGTAGCGATCGTCAAAACCGATTCCGATTCACGCTCGGTGAAATTTACGGTTGTAAAATAGTTAATTCCATTTCCCGAGCCTCATAAAGACCCGCATGTATTTATCAGTGAACGAGACCTCCATCGTCCCGTCTTCATTTTCCCAGCGACGATAGGTTACGCTCGCATCGTGAGTAATGACCCCTCGCCCGAACACACTTTCGAGATTTGCCTGTAAGGTATTTCGCAGATCAAGATAGCGGTTAGCACCCGGTGAGGGATGAAAGTTAACGACCATCGTCCGAACCTTGCCGTGCAATAATTCGATACGCATATACGCCGGCTCATTCAATATCCTTACGCTATCGGATTCAAGCAATGTAAGTGAATCTAACTTCAACGTCGTTCGGCGAGCCGCTATTTTTCGGAACATCATCTCAGCCGAATCGGCGGTCATACCAAGATGTAATCCCCCAAATGCGGGCCGAGGGACCTGATACGTTTTTTTCGATTTTTGAGAAAAGCTGATATGAGCAAGGAAGGCGCTCAAGAAAAGAACGAGGATAAGGGTGGTTCTCGTGATCACAACTTAAAATTGCTGGGTTACATGCACGAGCTTATCATATTTTAATGCCACAAACTCAACGGTTTTATCGCCGTTTGTAAATCCTACCTGCCCGAGCATATCGTAAGACGCCGATCGTTTACCATTAGCAACAACATAGAGTTTGCCTCGATCGGTCATTGTTGTATAAACGATCTCTTTTTCATCAGGCGACCACTTCAGTGTCATATACTCCCCAACCGTCCCGATCTGTTTACCATCGAGAAATAATGCAACGGTGGTGTCACTTTTGCCGGCCGTCCAGGCCATGTGCTCTCCACTCGGACTTAAGAATAATCTGACAACACTCTCGTACGGACCGGCGATCACCTTTCCATCACGCAGCACTAAGCCGCGTTCATCACGATTCTTAACCTTGATCGTAGTAGAGGTATCATTGGCAAAATAGACAATGTGCTTACCGGCAGTATCGATTATGACATCGCTTATCCAGCGCGAAGTGAATTGACGCTTTCCGTTATAGACGATATAGACATGGGTCGTGTCTTTCGCACTGGCCAAATAGCTCGTCCGGTATAAATGTGCGGTATGGGGAAGCCGCATATCGAAATCACGGCCTTCGATCGAAAATTCTTTCGTTCGTGTCTCAGGTGACAAGTGCAGGATCACCGGATCATTTGTCTCGATAGCCGGATTTTCGTATGTCCGTTTATAGAGCAATTGT
>DASTAO010000147.1:0-10027 GCA_035712525.1 Kapaibacterium sp. (SeqCode) | reverse complement strand
TTGAGTATCAACTCGACACCCATTAATACTGCAATGACGTTGCGGCGCGAGAGCATCGCATACATCCCAAGCACAAAAAGCAGGGCGCTGATTACGAGGTAGTGGTTTAACCCGATCGACATAGCTGTGATTAATTAATGGTGGTTAATGAGTCAACCATGGCGTCCTCTTCAGGGGTCGGTTCACGACGGGCGATCATTGTAGCCCCCATAAGCGCAACTAAAATCAATACTGATACCACTTCGAACGGTAGCAGGTAATCGGTCAGGAATAATTTGCCGATCTCGGCGGAAGTGCCGCTCGAGCCTTCGCCGGTCTTCTTTTCGCTCGGCGCACCGAATTTTGTTTTTGCAATTCTGCCGCTATCGCTCGTTGCATCGCCACCCCAGGGAGAAGTCAACCAGGGATTATCGGTGTGTGAGATCCAGCTTGAAACGGTTTTGGTCTTACCGCCAGCGGTTTTTACGTCATGACTTGCACCGGATCCGAAATAAGCGGCGAAAAAGATAACCAGTAGCCCTAACGAGAGTATTGCCGCCATTGCCCTCGATCCGGAATTCATCGTGATATTCGCAGTCGCAATCTTATTGGTAAGCATCACACCGAATATCAGGAGGATAAGGATACCGCCGACATAGACAAGTAGCTGAGTAACGGCAAGGAAATCCGCATTTGCCATTACATACAGGCCAGCAACGCCAGTAAAGGTAAAGAGCAAGCCGAAGGCAGCATAGACGATATTACGGTGCATGGCCGTTGTCGCCGCTCCGACGAGCGTGATGAGTGCAAAGATGTAAAAGATCAGATCGAACATACAACTCAAATTTTTAAAAGTATCAGTGCAAACGCATCGATACAAACTCTTTACTTTGCCTGAAATGGCGGTGGTTTAATGCCTCCCGGCTTCGCAGCGAATGGGGGCGGCTTCACTCCACCTGCAGTTGCAGGAGGAGGCGTTGTCGCAGCAGGTGCTGCGGCTGCAGCTTTTGCCTTCTCTTCAGCTTGCTTGGCGCGTTCGACAGCAAGGCGTTCTTCATCTTTCTTGGCGTTCGCAGTGTGCAGAGCACCTTCTTCAGCGGTCATGGTTGCGTAGTTATAGATCAAGTTTACGCGATCGAACTCGCTGAATTCGCAAATATCCGTCATTCGAATACATTCGGTCGGGCAGGGGAAGGTACACAAGCCACAGTAACAGCATTTAGCGATATCGATATCGAAGCGGGTCACCCAAAGCGATTTCTTTTTGCCATTGGAGGTCGTTCCGATGTTATCCCCCGGAACAGCTTTGGCCGTATCGATGGTAATGCAATTCACCGGACAGGCACGGGCGCACTGGTCGCAGCCGATGCAATCGTCCATATTGACATAGAGGCGATTGCGTTCGCGCTCCGGCATCTGGTAGTGGTCACCTGGATTCGGATACTGGCGAGTAACTTTCGGAGTGAGCAAGTGCTTCATCACGATGCTCATTCCCTTTACCGCTGTTCCGAGTCCTTCTTGTATATCCTTAAAATATCCAGCCATAAAATATTACGTTATTGTCATTCTGAGCAGCGCGAAGAATCTAACGATTGAGATGCGATACTCTTCAGATTCTTCGTTTCACTCAGAATGACATGATGAATTTATAATTCATCACTTTCAACTTCTACTTCGTCCGGTACGAGCATGGCACCGCTGATGCCGATGATCTGTACAATGTGCCCAACGATCGCCATCCACCCTACTTGTCCGTATCCGAGCCAGCTGCCGATCCAGCCAAGGGCTGCACCGATAGTCCCGAATATGAACAGTAATCCAAAGGCGATGCGGCGCGTCATGTTAATGAGCGAGCCACGTCACGATCGTACCGATAGCGAGAACGGTGGCCATGCCGAACGGTATCATTACCTTCCAACAAATGTTCATGAGTTGGTCGATACGCACACGGGGCAGGGTCCAGCGAATCCAGATCTGTACGATAACGAAGAAAATTGCTTTTGCTAAGAACCAGACGACGCCGAGGATCGGCCCGCCGAGAAAACTTCCGAACGGTGAATTCCAACCACCAAGGAATACGATCGAAGCAATGGCGCTGACTACGAGCATGTTTGCATACTCAGCCAGGAAGAAGAGCGCAAATTTCATAGCCGAATATTCGGTGTGATAACCGGCAACAAGCTCGGATTCTGCTTCGGGAATATCGAACGGGACACGATTCGTTTCAGCAAGTGAAGCGACAATGTAGATGATAAAAGCTATGAACATGAACGGGGTGAGCAACCAGGCATAGTTACCACCGAAGCCCGCAATATTTTTTGGTCCGCCAAAGAGAAACCAGTTCTGAATACCGCCTTCTTGCAACTTCGACATTGTTTGCAAATCCATCGTGCCGGCGATCATAACGACGGCAAGGATGGCGAGGCCTGTCGGGATTTCGTAGCTAACGATCTGAGCAACCGAACGCATCGAGCCCATAAGTGAATACTTATTGTTCGATCCCCAGCCAGCCATAAGAATGCCAACAACTACCAAACCGCTAACGGCGATCAAATAAAAGATACCGACGTTCAATCGGGCACCGATATACTCCGAAGAAAAAGGAAGCACTGCAAAACCAAGGTAGCTACCGATAAAGACCATGAACGGAGCAAGATTATAGATCTTGCGATCGGCTTGAACCGGAGTAAGGTCTTCTTTCTGAAGAAGTTTGAGGATATCAGCGATCGGCTGTAAAATACCGTAAGGGCCTGTTCTCATCGGTCCGAGGCGATCCTGTACCCATGCTGAAAGCTTCATCTCGGCGAGAATCGCAAACAACGCATAAAGCAGGATAACTACGAGCGGCAGAGCGCAGTAGATAACGATCGTTACAACATCGGTAAGGGCACCCTTGCCGATGAGACTTATAAAGAGATCACGTAATCCGTCAAACATCGATTCAAATAAAAATTAACGATCTACTTCACCAAGCACAATATCGATCGAGCCGAGAATGATGATCATGTCGGCCATCAGATAGCCGCGCGAAATGATCGGCAGCATCGCTAAATTTGTAAAGGCTGGGGAGCGTACTTTTACGCGCCACGGCTTGATATCGTCTTTCGAAACGATATGGAAGCCAAGTTCACCGCGAGCAGTCTCGCAACGCGAATAAATTTCTCCGGTGGCTGGCTTAATGCGTTTCGGAATGGCTTTCTGAACATCGGTCTTATCGTTCTGCGGGAATTGCTCGAGGATCTGCTCGATGATATTGAGCGATTGCTCCCATTCACGCATCCTGACCCAGTGGCGATCGAAACAATCGCCGACCGTGCCCATCATACCTTCGCCAACCGGGATCTCGAATTCGAATCTATCATAGATCGAATACGGATCGTTGCGGCGAAGATCCCATTTTACGCCTGAGCCACGCAGCATCGGGCCTGAAGCACCATAGTTAATAGCGACTTCAGGTTTGAGAATACCGACATTACCGGTACGCTCACAGAAAATCTTATTGAAGGTAAGAAGCTCATTCACTTCTTTGTGCGTCGCGCGATTCTTCTTAACGAATTCGCGGCACATGCCGAGTACATCCGGATGCAAGTCATGTGAAAGACCGCCAACCCAGATATAGTTATATAAAAGTCGTGCACCGCAGGTCTTCTCGAACATTTCGAGGATGTCTTCGCGGTCACGGAAACAATAGAGGAAGGGGGTAAACGCACCGACGTCAAGGCCGAACGTTCCGACAGCAACAAGGTGCGAGGCGATACGCTGCAACTCAGCAAATAAGACTCTGATATACTCGACCTTTTCCGGGACTTCGATACCCATTAGGCGTTCGACAGCCATGGCATAGCCATGTTCAGAGTTCATCGAAGCAAGGTAATCCATACGGTCGACATAGGGAATTACCTGTGGGTAGGTCATCGCTTCGCAATGCTTCTCGAAGCAGCGATGCAGGTACCCAAGATGTGGAACGACGTCGATAACCAACTCGCCGTCGAGAACGACTTCGAGGCGAAGCACACCATGTGTTGACGGATGCTGCGGCCCGACGTTGAGCACCATCTCTTCGGTTTTTAAACGCGACGGCTCGACCTTTTCTGCCGGGACAACCTTGATCGGAAGCGGCAGGGTCTGCATTCTATCTGTTGCTACGAGTGGCATTATAACTCTTAACTCCTAAACTCAATATGGTACTTTCATTCCGCGATAAAACTCCGGCACTTTGAAATCCTTACGGAGCGGATGCCCGACCCAATCATCTCCTAATAAGATACGGCGATGATCCGGGTGATTCGAAAAGGTAATACCGATCATATCGTATCCTTCTCTCTCATGCCAGTTAGCCATTGCCCAAATGTCAGTTACCGAGGGTACGACGGCCTGGTCGGCAGGGACGGTAACGCGCATGGCAAAATGATGGCCAAGCTTCATCGATTCGAAATGGTAAACGACCGAAAGGGTCTTATCACCATTATCCATAGCGGAAAGGTTATTCAGATAATCGAACTCAAGGGTCGGCTCATCGCGAAGATGCATGCAGATGTTATGTACTGCACCAGCATCGGTGATATCGGCATAGGAGCTCATGCGCTTGGCATAATCGCTGCCGGTTTGCTCGTTCCAATCGCCGATGGCTGATCCGAAGCGAGCTTTAAGATGATCGTAAACTTCTTTATTCGTCATGTTATACGGCTGATTGAGCTACTGACTGACGGCGTACTTTATCCTGAAGCTTCATGAGGCCTTCGAGCAATGCTTCCGGGCGTGGTGGGCAGCCGGGGACATAGACGTCGACCGGAATAACACGATCCACCCCTTTAAGGACGTGGTAGCCATGCTCCCAGTACGGGCCGCCGCAATTAGAGCAGGAGCCCATGGAAATGATATATTTCGGATCGGGCATCTGTTCGTAGAGGATCTTGACGCGGGTTGCCATTTTAAGGGTTACTGTGCCGGAGATGATCATAATGTCCGATTGGCGAGGGCTTGGGCGGGGAATAACGCCGAAGCGCATCATGTCATAATGCGACGCCGAGGCGGCCATCATTTCAATGGCGCAGCAGGCAAGGCCGAAGCCCATCTGCCAAAGGCTGCAAAGGCGTGCCCAGTTCAGAAGCGTATCAACGCCAGTTATGACAATATTACTTGAACCGAACGGTTCGTCGTATTTATTGAGTAAGCCCATTTTTTTCGAAGGATGAAGAAATGAAGGCCTTCGCCTTCATTTTCTCTTAATTCACAAGTTCTTCCACCGGTACCGGCATGACATTCGCCGGTGCTGGAGCCGGAGTTACCGGCATCCGCTTACGGACAATATCATCGAGATCGGCAACATACGGCTTCGGACGAACCCAATCGAGGTCGCCTTTTACCCATGCATAGGCGAAACCGACAATAAGAATGGCAAGAAATGCCATCATTTCACCGTACGCCAACCAACCCATTTGTTTGTAAACAACAGCCCAGGGAAATAGAAAAACGATTTCAACATCGAAGAGAATGAAGATCAACGCGACAACATAGAATCGGATATTGAACTTGATCCAGCCGGAGCCGATCGGGTCTTCACCGCATTCATATACGGAGAGCTTGAGAGGATTTGGTTTTTTGGGACGAATCAACATATTTGTCACCAAACCACCGGCAACAAAGACGATACCCAAAATTAAGAACGCGAACACATGACTATATTCACCGAGCATTCAAATATCCCTTTCTCGTGAGAATAGCAAAACAACGATCGGCGTGAGAAAATGCCGATTGCCTACGATTATACAATTATACAAATATACGCGAAGGAGAGAGGACTGAAATGGCAAATGGAAAAAAAGTAGACAAAAAGAGCGGCAGCTTATCGCTGCCGCTCTTTGAAAAACCGTTTGAACTTCTCTCTCTTAGTACTTAAATAATGGTTATTGCTTGATTACTAGAACGATAAACTGGGCATTTGTTGGAATGGCAGTGTTGTTCTCGTTAAAGATCTCCCATTTACTGCGTACTGTATTATAATAAACGCCAATCGGGCTATTGTTATAGACAATACCAGTCGGATTAAGCTTCTGGGTTACCTGAAGCAGGCAGTTTGCATCGCCATTGCACATGGCGTTATCAATATCGGTGCCGTTTGCCGAAAGCTTATTTGCAGCGGTTGCGGTATGAATGAATGATGCCTTGTTCGTACCGGCAACTCGGATGCTTCCGTTATCGACTTCCAAGGCTGCTCCTACACCGGTTCCGGAGTACTTTGCTTCGACGCCGATGCCATTAGTCGAAAAAGTCTCGCCGCGTACGCCAGAGCTTGATGCACTATTATTAGTAGTCAATCCGTAGACACCAAATCCGCTCGGAGTTTCACCATAAACACCCCAGCCGCTTCCGGCCTGATAGCCGACGACACCGATACCGGTGCCAGCGGTACCATTATTAAGTCCACGAACACCGGCTGAATAACCGCCCGGAGAGGTAGGTGTTACTCTGCCGACAACACCGCTAACGCCGCCATTGGCGCCGATTCCGTTTGCCGTGCTGGCTGCTTCACCAAGGACACCGGTCGTAGAGCCGGTAGTAGCTGAGTTCGATCCATAGACACCCGAACCACTTCCGTTAGTTGTCGCTTCGAGGGAATTATTACTATTCGCTGCAGCAGTAATCTCAAATAAGCCAGCCTTACCAGCAGTGCTTGTACCTTTGACACCGGTACCGGTGCCGTTTGCAGTACCATAGACACCGTTCGAGCTATTGCTATAGGTTATACCTGCAACACCATGGCCGGCATCGCTGAAACCAGTGACACCTGTTCCGGCATAGAATGCTCCGGCAGTCGGCCCGGTGATAACCGTTCCGAAAATAGCAGTACTTCCCGAGCCGCCGCGGCCGATCACACCGAAGCCATTAGCACTTTTGCCTTCGACGCCAGCTATCGTGGTAGTCGGTGAAGTGATGTTGACTTCTCCATAAAGGGCGCTTGAGGTTGCCGAAGTATTGGTATTCTTAAATGTCCCTGCTCGGGCCGTTCCTGAATTTGTTACTGCAAATAAATCAGTTGCGCTATTAACCAATGAGCTAAATGGCAATACCAAACCTGGTGATGGCTGCCAGGAAACGGTCGTACCGTTCGAGGTCAAGACGTTTCCATTGACTGAGCCGGTTGCATCGAGCTTTGTTGGAGTGACTGCACCGTCTGCGATCTTGCCGGTGGTGATGCCATTCGAGGCAACACTGATCGAAGCAGTCGGTCCGTTCGGGCTGCTGATCGCGATCGAAGCATCACCGTTCTGGACGCCTTGAATTCCAGTTCCGCCCCCACCGCCGCTTGAGCTAATAGTGAAGGTATTGCCGACGTTATTGATCGTTGTACCTCCGCCTCCCTGAAGGACGATGGCACCGCTTTCTCCATTAATAGAAGCAACGACAGCGGCACTTGATGAAAGTCCGTCGGCAACAGCAGCATGCAATGCATACGGAGCCGATTGCAAAGCCGTGCGTGGCGTCATTTCGGCGCTACCATCGACGGATATCCCTAAATAGTACTGACTGCCAAAATTAACAGCTCCGGGAATTGCTGAAACAGAGCCGATCGACACAGAGAATAGGCCTTTGGTGGTCATGACACTCTGGGTTTCGGAAAAAATCGCCGAGCCACCGCTCGAAACATCATAGAGCTTTAGTACCAGCGAATGAATGCCGTCGGAAACGGGCACTCCTGCATTATCGGCAAGAATACCTTGGTAACTGAGGGTCTTTGGAATCTGGGCGCTGGCTGTGGCAAACAACACCAACGAAAAAAATACAGAATACAGTGGTAATCGAATGTTCATTGCAGTGTCTCCAATTTAGAATTGAGATAAAGAGGTTACACTGTGGGTTACAGCACTATACAAGATTTCCCGGGTTACCCGTTTGCTTTTTTTGCTAAGAAATGATATTTTCTTTGTAACTGTCTTTAATAGTAATAACTTCGAACCCTTACCTTAAAGGCAGAACTAACTCCCTATTTTTTATGCAACAATTTCTTTTTTGGAGGGTTATTCCAATACCTGTCGGTACTATCAAAAAAAAACTCAATTATATTTGTATCATTATGAAGACACCCCTATTAGTCCTTTTGACGGTATTGCTTTTAATGATAGCCACTCGGTGTATTTTCGCACAGGATCCAATGGCTCAATGGAAGCCAAGCAAGGGCGACAAATTTGTATATTTCGATTCATCTATTGATGGGACATATTGGAATGGTTTTCCCTATACGGTTAATAGGATGACAGACACGCTCACCATGGAAATTCTTACTGTCGATTCGGCCTATTCGGATTCGTACCAGCATGTAGTAACTGTTCAGAATTCCTTCACTGGCTCGAAGAATACGTTTGAGACTTTTTACTATTATCACCCCGGGCGCGATAGTTTATCTCTTCACCCGTTTGCAATTGATGCAGGCAGCAAATTATGTCCCGGATGTCAAATGAATACTTATGATTTTTCGATTGCTACTACAAGACAAGTGGTGTTTCGATCGGATACGATAGATCTGTATGTCTTTGCACATGATACGAACAATGGAGATCCGAACGGGACCAACAGGATCGCTGCAGAATATTCGAAGGCCTTTAGATGGTTTTATTCCCAAAGCAGTTTTAGCTCGGCAACTCAGGATCAATCATATTCGTATCAATCTGAAGGGGTTTTAAAGTTGATCACTGCTACAGTACGTTCGGCAGTTCAGGAACATCCAGCCGGAAAACATAGCTCGATGTCCATTCAGCAGAATGAGTATTATCTTGAGATCACTTTACACGAAGAAGTTGGGGGACCATTTACAATTACTCTACGAGATCCTCTTGGTCGCCCTGTTCGCGGGTGGCAATTGAATGCTGGTGATGCTGAACGACAGATCACACTTAATATTGCCGATATTCCAACTGGCATCTATTTCCTGATGCTCGAGGCACCGCAGAAAAAAGAAGTAAGGAAGCTCGCGATCATACGATAATATTATTCTCTTATTCTTATTCAAGGGGATGGGTGCTTTGCTTGCGTATTTTTGCTCTATTAATAGCTGTACCTATCGTTGAATAAATCAATTCAGCAACTCGTTTTTATTGTTGCTCTCGTGTTGTGTTTCTTTCCGTTCGTCTCACCGCCGATTGCTCTGGCAATGGGGCTCTTGCTTGCACTGACGCTTGGACATCCGTTCGTGAAGTATAATAGTAAAGCAACGAAGATCTTGTTGCAGGTCAGTGTCGTCGGGCTTGGTTTTGGGATGAATCTTGGTTCGGTGATCGCTGCTGGCCAGACCGGGTTCTTATTTACTGTCGTTACGATCTTTGGTACTCTAACGCTGGGATATTTTGTCGGCCAGTGGCTTGGGCTTACGCGAAAACTTGCTCATCTTATTTCGAGTGGAACGGCGATCTGTGGTGGTAGTGCCATTGCGGCAGTGGGTCCGGTGCTTGAAGCTGATGCCCATGAAATGTCGGTTTCGCTAGGAACGGTGTTTATTCTCAACTCGATCGCGTTGCTGCTGTTTCCAGTCATTGGTCATGCCCTTAATATGACCCAGCAGCAATTTGGCATCTGGGCAGCGATCGCGATTCACGATACCAGTTCAGTAGTTGGTGCAGCAGCGAAGTACGGGAGCCAGGCGCTTGAGGTCGCAACAACCGTGAAACTCGCTCGAGCATTATGGATCATCCCAGTAGCATTGCTCACATCGTTCCTCTTCAAAAAGAGTACAAAAAAACTTTCTATCCCATATTTTATTTTTCTCTTTATCATTGCATCGGTTCTTCGTACCTATGTCGGCGCAATCGCTGATATTTCCGGCTCTATCGTAACAAGCGCAAAGATCGGGTTAACCATTACCCTCTTCCTGATTGGCGCCGGCCTATCGAGGACTACCCTGAAAGCAGTTGGCTATAAACCTCTATTATTCGGTATGATTCTCTGGATTGTCATTTCCGTTACTTCTCTCATTGTGGTTACCAATACCATATGAACCCGGAAGTACTACTCGTAACTCATTATGTAACAATTATATCGTTGTGCACCACACGTT
>DASTAO010000146.1:0-5720 GCA_035712525.1 Kapaibacterium sp. (SeqCode) | reverse complement strand
ATGCATCCTATGAAGTTACTCGGTAAAGCTTTAAGCATAGCCACTCTTATTGTGTTGATGTCAGTGTCGATGGTTAGCAAGAGTGCTGCTCAGTATGAGAATGCGATCACGATCAATCCGTTGCCGCTGATCTTTCCATTGCACGAGCTTTCAGCACAGTACGAATTTTCAACTTCCCGTTCGAACAGCCTTGCCATTCGCGGCAATTTTGTATCGAGCATTGCCGACTTTAATGCCGTAGGATTTGGTGGTACATACCGCTTCTTTTTAACGGATGAAAAGGCCATTGGTGGATTTGCCGTCGGTCCGGCTCTCGATCTGTTCTTTTTCAGCAATAGTACAACGAATCGTTCAGTAACCGTCTATGCGTTCGGCGCCGATGCCAGTTATCAATTCTTCTTTTCTCATTTCGCCCTGCAACCGCAATTAGATCTCAGATTCGGTGGGGGCGGTGATGGCGTAACTGCATACATCGGTACCAATATTTACTTGTCGCTCTATTTAGGTTACGCGTGGTAAGATGGATTCTGTTCCTTGTCCTATTCTCGGGTGAAGCAATAGCCCAGAAGGCGACAACAGATTCTGCTTATACTGATCTTTTGGCATTACGTCCGATCCAGGTCGGAGTTGACTTGCTGTACGGTTGGCGTTCTAATGGCGAACATGGGCTTGGATTGATGGCTTCGTATCGGACTCCAATCGGATCGCTCGATTTCGAAGGCAATTTATTCCAGCGATATTTTTCGGGGTCGGATACAGCAACATTCAGCTTTGGGCGTTTTGGATTTGGATTTGGATTGGGGATCATCGTGCCTCAATTGATAAAAATTTCGCGATCTGTCATAGAACCACGGTTTGGAGTGTCATTTACAGTCTGGAATAATACTCTTGGGATCGGGCTTCCCACGGGAGCCGAAGTGCATATTCCCATCGTTAGTATTATGGATGCTTCATTCGGAGCTATAGTGGAACCTGAGTTCAATTTGAACGCAGTACAAAATACCATTATTTACGATCTCAGGCTAGGTGTACGTTTTCATTAATTATCACGTTCGTTGAGAACAATTTTCTACATCGTCTTTTTTGTTTGTTGTACCTTGTTCGCAGTGCAGGCAATTGCCCAGCCAAAGGAAGGCGAAAGCACGCTTGTGAACAAAATAGGGGTCATGCCTTATTTTACTTTGAGCTACAATCTCCAATCCGGCCAAGCCTTTCCCAAAAGTGCCAGTGGCATTGGGTATGGATTCGGTGTTGCCTTTGATTTTGCTCCAGATAAAAAACCATTAGGGTTTTATCTCGATTTTGCCTATCAAGATATGCGCGCCTCCGCAGACGAAGGTGCTTGTAAGCTCATTCACGAGAATGATACCATTGCTCAGACGGTACCCGTCACGCATTATTTTTCCTACGCTTTAATGGAAGCGTTTTTAAAATTGCAGAGTCCGAAAACTAACGGTTATTTTCTGCTTGGAGGAAGCTTTGGATTTTCAACGACGAGCCTTTCAGTCAGAGAAGGCCCCGGCCTGCCTGAATATAGTAACTGGAGTGGGGTGCCGTTTTACAATAAGATCAGATTCGATATCCGTGGAGGCCTCGGCTTCAAGCTTAGCGATATTAGTGGACATCCGTTGATCTTTGAAGCTCGCTTTGGATACCCTGTTACGGTAGTTATCACGAACTACCGGGATATTTGCAACGGATCGAGCGCTAATGGCTCATGGCGCGATGTTTCGCTGCAAGGAAATATCGGCTTGCGATTTTAGAATTCTCGTACCACTGAGACCGATTCACCCTGTAACTTACCAATAACCATTCGTAAAACCGCGTATGAAAAAGACCTGGTTGATTGTTGGCTCAATAGCTTTCGTTATTATTGTGATCTATGCCTGGTGGAGCAGCACCTATAATGGAATGGTACAGCTCGATCAGGGAATAAAAGAATCCATCGGTAATTTGGCCTCAGCCTATCAGCGTCGAAGCGATCTTATTCCGAATCTTGTGGAGACGGTTAAGGGCTCAGTTCAGGCCGAACGCGGGACACTCGAAGCTGTCGTCAATGCTCGTTCACGGGCAACAGCTATCCAGCTTACTCCTGAAGCTATGAAAGACCCTAAGGCAGTTGCGAACTTCGAGCAGGCACAGGGGCAATTATCCGGTGCACTTTCCAGACTGTTGGTAACAGTTGAAAAATATCCTGATCTTCGTTCGCAGGAAAATTTCCAGACCTTGATGAATCAGATCGAAGGTTCTGAGAACCGAGTCTCAACCGAGCGCAAGAATTACAACGAGCGTGTGAAGGAATTCAACGTAAAGATATTATCATTCCCCGCGAGCCTGATCGCCGGAATGGGCGGATTCAAGGAATATACTCCATTCCAGGCTGCCGCCGGGACGGAAAATGCTCCAAAAGTGAATTTTAATGCCTCAGAGTCTCCCGCAACTGCCCCGGCAGACCAAACCCCGCCGCCTGCAACACCTGCCCCTGAGCGCGGAACACCAAGGCCAAAACAATAAGCCGAATTTTTTTGATATTTAGCCTCGAAGACAGCTATCTTCGGGGCTTTTTTATTTTACCAAATTTTTTTGAGAAATCTGATAATGCCTCTTGCATTTTAGGAAAAAATTTCGTATATTTGTAGGTGCCCATGCAAACACCTTTTATATGGTCGACCAATGCTTTAGAATGTAGGTTGTAATGACAGCTTTACAGGGGAGGAAATATTGTGTGGTGCACAATTAGAATGTTGAATTATAATGGGTTATATACCCTTCGGCCGGAAATCTACTATCATTTACGGGCAGATTAAAGCCGTAAAGATGATTCACCGGAGGGAATGTACGATTGCTCCGAACCGAAGAAGTGCCAGTTTCGTTTTAAATTGACTATTGTGATGGCTGTGTCTTATTGGTACGGCCTAAGTTATTGTTTCTATTTATATTTACAAAAAAAGACGCTGATGTCCGTAGCCACAGCCCCCAAGAAAGCTTCTACTATTGTCAATGGCTCTCACCCGGCAAATGGGGCATCGACCGCTCCGTTAGAGCGTCCTGAAATTTTTGATCTATTCCGCAAGAACGATCACGAACAGATCGTTTTCTGCTCCGACAAAGCTTCCGGTCTAAGCGCCATCATTGGCATTCATAATACCACATTAGGTCCAGCTCTCGGTGGGGTTCGAATGTGGACCTATGCCAGCGATTTCGATGCTCTCAATGATGTGCTTCGCTTGTCGCGTGGTATGACCTATAAGGCAGCCGCCGCAGGGCTTAATCTTGGCGGTGGAAAAGCCGTTATCATTGGCGACCCGCATACCCAAAAGAACGAAGCTCTTTTTCGCACTTTTGGTCGCTACGTTGAAAGTCTTGGTGGCAGATATATTACCGCCGAAGACGTCGGTACCACAGTTACCGAAATGGTGCATATCTTCCATGAGACAAAGTACGTAACCGGTATCCCGTTCGAACTTGGTGGCTCAGGTGATCCTTCGCCGGTGACAGCCTACGGCACATTCTGCGGTATTAAAGCCTGCGCTAACATTCGTTTCGGAAGTGACTCGTTGCAAGGCAAGACGGTTGCGATTCAAGGTGCAGGCCACGTAGCTTCGACACTTGCCAAGCATCTTGCTGAAGCTGGCGCTAAAGTGATCATCACCGATATCTATCAGGAGAAGGCTCAGGAAGTTGCGAAGAACACCGGTGCTACTGTCGTTGCTCCGAATGAGATCTACGATATAGCTTGCGATGTTTTTGCTCCGGCAGCACTTGGTGCTACGATCAATGACGATACCATCGGGCGCTTGAAATGCTCGATCATCGCCGGCCCGGCAAATAATCAGCTTGCCGATGAAGAGAAGCATTCGAAAGAGCTTGTAAAGCGCGACATCATGTACGCTCCTGATTATGTTATCAATGCCGGGGGGTTAATCAATGTTGCCAGTGAATTGGAAGGGTACTCCCAATCCCGTGCCTTAAAGCAGGCGGAGAATATTTATAACACTCTTCGCCGCATCCTGCAACGGTCTAGCGAACTTGGTATTACAACCATTGAAGCTGCAAATCATGTGGTCGAAGAACGCATTGCTTCGATCGCTGCTACGAAACGTATCTATGCCTCGAAATCGAACTTCGCCGGACGCTTCGGAGAGTCCTGGAAGCGCGAGGGGTAAGATTCGATGGTTTTTTGATGAAACGCAGCCACTGACTGCCCTTTATTGTATATTTGTTTTATGAATAGGTATTTGGCCGTCCTTCTGTTAGGCATGGTGATCGCTGGCTGTGGGAAAAGCAATTCCCCGACAGAGCCATCGTCAACAAATACGTCGGTACTGATACCGCTATCGACAGGAAATAAATGGATATACCGTACGACCTATACAGATATTGATGGGCAAGTACTGTCAACAACCATCGATAGTTCATACATAGGCCTTTCGGTTTATGTCAATGGCCTTAAGTATTATTTTTATAATACTCAGGGATCGGATACCCAGAGTGACATCCGATTGTTCCGAAATACATCAGAAGGCGTTATTCAGTTGGATGAACATTCTCAGACCGAGGTTCTGGAATTTAAATATCCCGCAAAGGCAGGGGAGATTTATACGATAAGCTCCAATGAATTTTCGTCGTTTTCTGTGAACATGGAGGTAGTATCTATTGATACGGAGATCACTACTCAAAAGGGGACCTTCATGTGTTATGAATATCGTCCATCAGCTTCTGAACGTATCAACTCGATCTCGGATATATTCATTGCGCCGAATGTAGGAATCGTACGAGAAGTAGAAGCTAATGCTCCGTTTGACAACGGAGGCTCACCGGATCCTCTTTTCGGAGTGACGAAAGAACGAATGCTAATCGATGCCGAGATTCGATAATCTTACAAAAATTCCTTTTCGATCACTTCACCCAGTGGGTTGATTGTATACATAATAGGTTCGGCATTTGGAATATTAAGTTCGAGAACCTGGTCTTTTGTCAGGTTATCTAATTTCATCACGATTGCTCGAAGTGAATTTCCATGAGCACTAACCAAAATAGTCTTTCCTTCAACAACTAACGGAAGGATATTCTTATCGAAATAGGGTAGAGCCCGTTCGGCTGTGTCCTTCAAGCTTTCACCGTTCGGGGGAGCTACCTCGTAACTTCTTCTCCAGATCTTAACCTGCTCATCGCCGAATTCTTTTGCCAACTCGGCCTTATTCTTACCTTGCAGATCGCCATACATCCGTTCATTGAGTGCTGCATCTTTGACGATGGGCACCAATTCCTGATCGGCTCCGCGCAGGGCTTCGGTAAGTGTATCGATGGCACGAACGAGTACTGAAGTAAAGGCAAGATCGATCGGAATGTCTTTGAGTAGTTTGCCACATTCATAAGCTTCCTGACGGCCTTGATCGGTCAGGCCAATATCGATCCATCCAGTGAAGCGATTCTCAAGATTCCACTGCGATTGGCCGTGACGAAGTAAGATCAATTTACCCATAGTGCTAATACAAAGGTCTACGTGAAGCAAACAACATCGGTAATACAGCGACGATCGTGGTATAGAGAACACCTAAACCGCCTCGTGTAATGGCGAAATCAACTACGCTAATGCCGCTTGCCTGCATGAAGAACAAATAAAAGATCACATTATTAATAATGGCCGCAAAAAAGACGAAGAGCAGGAACGGCCAGTTGCGAAGGCGTTTTTCGATCAGATCGTCGTTAAAGAAATA
>DASTAO010000145.1:0-3446 GCA_035712525.1 Kapaibacterium sp. (SeqCode) | reverse complement strand
ATATGCGGTAATTTGCCTGTACCCCATAGCGTAATCGGAAGGGTAGGATTGTTAAGTGAATTATTAATGATGTTGAGGTTGGCAACATGGCGTCCCTCTTTGGTCGGCGTATAGCGGATAAATACAGAATCGCTTTGGCCTCCGGGTATTTGCATTGACGAAGGTCCTTGGGCAATCGAGTATTCACCGGCATCATCGCCGGTAAATTGAAAATCGGTAATGTTCAGTGTTGGGATATTTGTAGAAGTGATCACTATCTTCGAAACTAATGATTCACCCATTCTGGTAAATTTATTTTTGAACAACACATTCGTATCGACGGAAATAAGCGGGGCTAATCCAATACCTGTTAAGGCTATTGTTTGGGTGGCACTATCAAGGCCATTCGAGGCGATCGAAAGCGTCGCTTGCTTTTGTCCGTCGAATTGTGGAGAGAATTTCAATAAGATCGTTCTGCTTTCGCCGACAAGCATTGAATCATTAGATGCAGGAGCAGAGACAACGCTAAATTCAGGTGCCCCAGTAATGGTAAGTGATGAGATCGAGAGTTTGGCGGTGCCATTTTCATCACTTCCGACATTTGAAACCGTTATGGATGAATACAGGTCACTCCCGGTGACGCCCGAACCAAAATTAGCCATTTTAGGATACGACGTCAATTGGACGTTTGGCGGCGGCTGCCCGAAGCGATAATCTGAAGCAGGTGTTTTTGTCGTTCCGGACATGATCGAACGGTACACGAAGCTCGGAGTATTGCGGCCATTGAGTCCGCTGCTCTTTGTGTAGGAAGAGTATGAGCTATTATTCATTGTAAAGTTGTGATCTTTATAAATGAATTCGATCACATTGGTCGATTCATAGAGTTTGATCTGATAACTTGTTACTCCCAGCTCCGTCATATAATAATTGCCCATTCCATCCCATTCGATCGTCAGGACTCGATTAGGGGCGCTTCCGGATACTTGTCGTAACAGTGTACTGCCGCCGCCATACTTGGATGTTTGTAATCCCGACAAGGCGATGATCTTCGAATGGTAGCTCGCATTTCCGACAATACTGTTATAGCTTGGATTGGCGCTATTAAAACCGACAGAACCTGGATTTAGATAAGCAGTAGTATTTACCGGGTACATATTGTCATCGTACTTAAAGGCAAATGGCATTGCAAAGCTATATGAGTAGCTTATCACCTGTGAGCCGAAGGTAGCAACGGTAACTGTCCCACCTTGTCCTTTGATCGATGACCAATTGCCGCTAAAGGTATTAACTGCAATTTGATTGACACGTTGGGCACGCCCATCTATTGTTAGTAGAGACAATAGGATGCAGCACCCGAGGGCACAAAGCCGGGGAAAAGAGATGCAAGTTTTCATTGATGTATGTATGATTGTGAAAGGAACGTCGCACTCAAAAAAACACTCTCTGTCCGTAGCGACAGAATATTATATTGGGATCAATTAAATTGGAATCAATTATATTGATACAAATATAATACCTCTTTCCAATAATGATTGGTATAGTTTGGTTCCCATATTAATTTGCGGCGATCCGGAGGTTATTCGATCGCATATTTTCTCGCATAGTGTAATTTGCCGATAAGAGCACCGATCGTAAAGACGAGCGCGACATAATAGGACCACAGGGCAACGACGGCGACAAAGGCATAGGCGCCATAGACCGCGCCAAGGCTTGAAATGCGCTGTAAATAGAACGTGAATAAGTACTTCATTGCCTCAATTAAGCTTACAGTGACCACCGTCGATAGCAGGGCGATCTTCCAAGGGATCGGATCGTGTGGAAGCACTTTATAGAGATAGAAGAAGAGGACAATCATTAAGGCCAGCGGGACTATTGTTGAGAATGTACTATGAATGATCGGGGCCAGAAAATCCGGAAGGAGGTCGTCACTGAGGTTTTGAAGCGCTGTCAGGAGTGGGTTAATGAGAATAGTGATTAATAAAAAGAACGAGATGACAAAGATCATCCCCATATCCTTTAATTTCAGTAGATATAGCTTATGCCTTGTTCTGATATTATAGATCCCATTAATGGCAGTGCGGAGCGAGGTAAAGAGTGCGCTTGAGAGCCAGATCAAGACTAAGAGGGCAATAATACCAGGCAATAAAGATACATCGGAGATATAGGAGAATTGGTCGCGAACCCAGTCTTGCATCACGATGCCATATTTATCGATCGGCAACCCTCTGGTGATATAGCCCATAACCGCTTCTTTGGCTGTATCGTCGCTTTGCATGATGATTGAGAACACTTGAAAGAAGATAAGCGATAGGGGGATAATGCAAAGCAGGACATTAAAGGCGATGCCTGAGGCAAAAATAAAGCAATGATCGTCATCCAACCCATTCCAAAGGCCGAGGGCATAATATTTAAATATGTTCGGCGTTGGGTTCTCCGTTGGGCTTTTCATCAGTGCAAAAATACGGCTTTTCGGTACTTGATGGTTTGAGTAGAAAATAAAAAAGGCGGAGCTGAGCCCGCCTTTTTAGTACACAATTAATACTAACTATTATGGCACATACAAAGTCCAGGTCGAAATAAGACCGGACATATCGTTCGTGTGTGAGAAGTAAAGCGGATAGTTCTGACCCGAAGTAGTCGGGATGTGAAGATCGCCATTCATATGATACTTATCGGTCTGCCAGAAAGCCTCGACCCAGAAGAAGGTACCATTATTATCGATACTTACCCAGACGTCAGGAGCATTCGGATCGTTCGGTCCGTTCGGTACGGAAATCGGATCATTGTGCTTTACGAACGGATTATTTTCATCGCAGGTATTCTCGCGATAAGAATCCGATAAATACTCGATAAATCCATTGACCACAAAATGCAGGTTCAAGTTGTTCGGATTATTCTGAGTGGTGATATCACCGGCTGCCGGTGTATCCCAATTTCCATTGTCACCAACAACATGCTGGATCGTTCCACCATATCCGGTAACGGTTGGGGTGCTCCAAGGGGTATTCGGATCTGGAGTGCAAGGCGTTACGATCGTGACCGTACCGGTGCCTGAGTAATCGCTATGATGGGTCGATTGGTTTGCACCATCGGTTTCAAGCGATTTTTCTTTGACGCGGTATTGAACGACGGTTCCGACTGCAAAGCCATTTCCGCCATTGTTATCGGTGTAGCACAACGAACGGGTCTCAGTGATTTCCGTCCATGAGCCGCTACCGATTTTACGTTCGAGGTCGTAATGACCTGAGTAAGAAGGTGTTTGACGAAGGTTTCGCTGTGAACCGCCCCAGAATTCATACGGGCTGTTCTGTGCACCCGGATTGAGTGTCGATGTCGGCACAAATCCAAAATGTTTAGCCGGTTTATTATTTCCCTGCGGATACCATGCCGTCGAGGTATAATAGCCATCAGATGGAGTCTGATACGTCCAGCAGACTGAAATGCTGTATCCATTGCCTACCGCAGCA
>DASTAO010000144.1:0-4630 GCA_035712525.1 Kapaibacterium sp. (SeqCode) | reverse complement strand
AGTCAGGGCCTCCAAATTGTAATAGAACGACAGCTTTCTTTTTATTCATAGCAAGAGTAAACTTCCGAATGCTAACGGCGGAATGATAAGAGAGAGTGCCATTAATACAAAGGTAAATCGAAATCGGGTAAAGCGCTCCGTTGGCTTGCCTTCTTCCGGCATCTGCTTTAGAACCGATCTGCCAATGACAGCGAGGGCGATCATTGCTGTAAAGAGGGTAATAAAGATCAGCGGTAGGAAAATAACACTCGCTTGCTCGAGTATGAAAACGGGAGCGCCGGTTGTCGTTTTGTAGGCGATCATTTGGCGAGTTTCGTTACCATTGCCGTTATACAGTAGCATGGCAAGCAGGAATGCCGTGATCATTACCGCGAATATATACCAGTATAGCAGTCGTGCCGATGAAAAGACAAAGAAGGGTTTAGGGGTCTGGAGAATAAACTCATTCGACCTCAATTTTGACATCGAGAACCGTTGTATGAAAAATACAATGATCGCGGGGATGACAAAGCAAAGGACGATCTGAAATATTTCCATTAGATTGTCTTATAGTGAAGCCCAATCCTTTGGGTGAACTAACACATTGTGTAAAGCTGCTTCCGGACTCCCGATTTCAGGATGGTGATCATATTCCCATCGAGCGAGTGTTGGCAAACTCATCAAAATACTTTCGATCCTGCCGCCGGTTTCGAGGCCAAAGACTGTGCCTTTGTCATAGACAAGATTAAACTCGACATATCTACCGCGACGAAGGAGTTGCCATTGCTTTTCTTTTTCGGTATAAGATTCTTTTTTATGTGATTCAACAATTGGTACATACGCCGGTAGAAATGTTCTGGCGATATCCTGCTGAAAATCAAAGAGTCGTTCGAGCTCTTTTTCGCTACTACCTAAATTGTCATAGAAGATGCCGCCGATGCCACGAGTCTCGCCGCGATGTTTAATAAAGAAATATTCATCGCACCATTTTTTGAATCGTGGATAATAATTTGCATCGTGTTTATCGCAGGTTTGCTTTATCGTTTTATGAAAGGCGATGGCATCCTCTTCCACTAGATAGTATGGCGTAAGATCCATTCCTCCGCCGAACCATGCTGTCCCATCGGATAACTCGAAATACCGGAAGTTAGCATGGACGGTTGGTACTTTCGGAGAATGTGGATGGAGGACGAGCGATACACCGGTAGCGTAAAACGTCTCGGCCGAGGGATGTTCTTTCTTTAAGTAGGCGGGCGCCTTACCATGCACTGCCGAAAAATTCACGCCGGCTTTTTCAAAGATAGTACCATCGGCGATCACTCTTGTTCTTCCGCCGCCACCATCGGCACGCTCCCAACTATCTTCGTGAAAGGCGGTGCCATCAAGCGCCGATAGGGTAGAGGTGATTTCATCCTGAAGCCCTTTAAGAAAATCAGTAACGCGATTGCGAAGGGTATCTTGTGCCACTGACATTATCGTTGATATGCGTTCTTAGCAGCGTTGACGAAGGTTTTAACTTTATCGACTTCAACATCCGGCGAAATGCCATGGCCAAGATTGAAGATATGTCCTGTAGGATCGCCCATTTTCTCAGCAATCGAAAATACCCGGTCTTCGATCACATGGTCTGGAGCATAAAGAATCGTTGGGTCGAGATTGCCTTGCAAAGCGATCGAGCCATCGAATAATCCTTTTACTTCTGAAATATCAACTGTCCAATCGAGCCCGATGACATCACAACCAGTATAGGATATTTCTGTGAGTGTCTGGTTAGCCCCTTTGCAGAAGACAATGATCGGAGCGCGGTTATTCGTGCGTTGCTTAACGTCACGGACAATGCGAGCAATATATTGCAACGAGAAATCATCAAAATCTTCTGGACTTAGAATTCCTGCCCAGGTATCGAATATCTGTACGATATCGGCTCCGGCCTCGATCTGCATAACAAGATAATCAGTCACAGCATCGGCAAGTTTGCTGAGAAGCTTGTGAGCATCGTCATCACGCGAGAAGATCATTTCTTTCGCATGCTTGAAATCCTTCGAGCCTTGCCCTTCTACCATATAGCAAAATAGCGTCCATGGCGCACCACTGAAGCCAATCAATGGAACACGACCACCAAGCTTCTCAACGGTTAGTTTGATAGCATCGCCAACGTAGGAAAGATCCTTCTTTGCATCGGTCTCGCGAAGATTCTTGATCTGTGAATATGTTCTGATCGGATCAGGAAATTTTGGGCCGCCTTTACCTTCTTCGACAAGGAGCTTCATGCCCATTGCTTCGGGCACAGTAAGAATATCGGAAAAGATAATCGCTGCATCGACACCGACGAGATCGACCGGCTGAATAGTAACTTCAGCAGCTAATTCCGGAGTCTTTACCATTGTAAGAAAATCGTGCTTCGCCCTAATGGCACGATATTCGGGTAAGTATCTTCCGGCCTGGCGCATGAACCATACGGGGGCTCGTTCGACAGGTTCACGTCGTGCTGCTCGTAAAAGAAGATCGTTTTTTAAAGTCGGTTTCATTATTAATGATATAGGTAAGAGATAATATCTTCTGCTAATGATTCTTGCGTTGCCTTTCTTGCAACGATAGCAGGTTCCTGTTGAAGAAAAATCCTCAGATCCATTGCAGTTGTTTCGCCAATGGCAGCAAGGGCTGGAAGCGAATTACGAAGCTGGCTATTCATTTGTACGAGCGTCTTTGTGAACGACTGTACCGCCGATGGCGAAAAGAATGCTACCACATCCGGCCGTGACTCTCCAAGTTCTTCGAGCAAATGGATCATTCTGGCTGCATTCTGCAATGTGGGGCCGGTTGTTTCATAGAGCACCTGATGCTCAATGTCGGCTTTGCACATTTCAAATGCTCTCGAAAGCACCTTCATCCCAATTTGAGATTGGAGTATCAGTGTCTTCTTTCCTTCGATGTTGAATGATCGAAGTGACGTAAGCAATGCGGCTGCTCCTGCGTTCTCATGGGGAAGTGGGATATCTACGCGATAGCCATAATCAGCTAATTTAGCCGCTGATTTTTCTCCAACTGTCCCGAAGCCAACAGTTGCCCGAATGCTATCGGCTAAACCAAGATCGGTTACTCTCGTATGAAAAAAGTCGATGGCAGTCGGGCTTGCCAGCACACAGTATTCAAATTCATTTTTTGCAAGCTGGCTCAGTACACAATCGAGATCGCGAGTGTCCTTAGGATAATCGATCTGGATCATTGGCAACTCTATTACCTCGATCCCCTTATCGCGAAGTAATATGCTGAAGGTGTTATCGGCGGTAGTAAGTCGCTGTGTAGGGCGTGTCAGAATGACAGAAGGCATGAATTGAAAAATTATAGAATAGTATTTAAGATGTCTTTCCCACCGTTATCAAGAAGTGTTTGTGCAAGATTCTGCGCAGCGGTGTTTACATCGTTTACGGAACATTCAAGCGAATGTTTTACGGTTGAACTGCCATCGAGACTTACAATAGATGCCGTTAACTGTATGACCTCTCCATTCTTCTTCGCATAGGTACCGAGAGGTACCTGACAACCGCCACCCAAAGCATTCAAAACGATTCGTTCTGCGGTCACACAAGCTCGTGCATCTGCATCATCGAGCGGTAAGAGCAATTCTTTTACTCGAGAGTCATTCAATCGGCACTGCACAGCAAGCGCACCCTGTCCCGGCGCGGGTAAGATAGATTCGGGATCAATATATTCCGATATCTCGGAATCCATTGAAAGTCTCCGAAGGCCAGCCGATGCGAGCAGCATACCGTCCCAATTACTTTCTTTCAGCTTTCGGACACGAGTCGGGACATTACCACGAATATCAACGATGGTTAGATCAGGACGTAATGCCAGCAGTTGTGCTTTGCGGCGAAGGCTGCCTGTCGCGACTGAAGCATTGACAGGAAGATCCGCAAGTGATTTCGTGCCCTTGCCTATAAAAGCATCGCGAACATCTTCACGTTGTGGTATAGCTGCGATTATTAAATCACCATGAATTTCAGTAGGTAAGTCTTTGAGACTATGAACGGCAATGTCTATCTCATTGCGCAAGAGCGCTTCTTCGAGTTCTGCAGTAAAAGCACCTTTACCACCAATAACTGAAAGCGGGGAATCGACAATTTTATCGCCGGTTGTCTTTATTATCTCTATCGAAACAGTTAGATCAGGATATAAGCGCTCCAGCTCTGACTTAATATGATTGCTCTGCCAAAGGGCAAGGTCGCTACCGCGTGAGCCGATTATTATACTTGCAGATGAGGGCATTAGTAAAGTTAAGATTTTGATTCCGGTTCGCCTAAAGCAAAGAGCATTCTTACTATCTCAATGCGAGCTTGTAGATCATCTTTGCTTGTCCGCGGAGCCTTGAGCATCGTTGTCGGGGTATGCAACAAGCGGTTCATCATCTTGCGAGTCATATCGTCAAGATGAGCAAAGGCTTCGGCAGATACTTTGCTGCGATGGCGTTCAAGTTCTTCTTGTCGAATCTCCTCGAATCGAGCCCGAAGCTCAGCAATAGTAGGGCCAACCTCTAATCTGGCAAAGAGCTCGATAAACTCTTCAAATTCTTCCTTAACGATCTCGTTGATCTTCGGAATCTCTTCTTTACGCTTGGAAAGATTCTGATCGACGATCATGGACAAATCAT
>DASTAO010000143.1:0-2619 GCA_035712525.1 Kapaibacterium sp. (SeqCode) | reverse complement strand
ATGCTGTTCCCGACATCACTAACAATCAGGTTCAGATCATTACCCTTGCTCCGACGCTATCGGCACAGGAAACCGAACAGTTCATCACTGCGGCGCTGGAAATGAATCTGCAAACTATTCCTGATATTATTGAGCTTCGCTCTATCTCACGTTTCGGGTTGTCTGTAATTACCGTCGTTTTCGAGGATCATGTAGATATTTACAAAGCGCGACAACTCGTTGGCGAACGGCTTCGCGAAGCCGAACAACAAATACCAAAAGGGTTCGGTACACCTGAACTCGCTCCTGTATCGACTGGGCTTGGGGAAATATATCAGTATGTTCTCCACCCTAAAAAGGGATTTGAGAGTAAGTATTCACCGATGGAATTACGGACGATTGAGGATTGGATCGTTCGTAGGCAATTACTCGGAACCCCTGGAGTAGCCGATGTAAGTAGTTTTGGTGGGTATGTTAAGCAATATGAGATTGCCGTTAATCCTTCACGGCTAAAGAGTATGAATGTATCGCTTGCTGAAATTTTCACAGCACTTGAAAAAAATAATGAAAATACTGGAGGCGCCTATATTGAAAAGAAACCGAATGCCTATTTTATACGGGGTATCGGATTGGCCAAATCCATCGATGATTTAGAAAAAATAGTAATTAGGACCAATGCTGCCGGGATACCACTTTTAATACGTGATGTAGCAGCCGTTCAGTTCGGTTCTGCCGTTCGCTATGGTGCTATGACCCGTAATGACAATGGTGAAGTTGTCGGGGCTTTGGTCTTAATGCTAAAAGGAGCGAACTCAGCTCAGGTTATCGAAACTGTCAAGGAGCGAATTGAGCAGATCAAAAAAACGCTGCCTGAAGGTGTCGAGATTGAGCCGTTTATCGACCGGACCAAACTTGTTGACAAAGCAATCGGCACTGTCACTCGTAACCTTCTTGAAGGTGGACTTATTGTTATTTTTATTCTTGTCTTGCTACTCGGCAATCTCCGAGCTGGATTGGTCGTGGCTTCAGTAATTCCTTTGGCAATGCTCTTTGCCATTTCTATGATGAATCTTTTCGGTATTTCCGGCAATCTTATGAGTCTTGGCGCAATCGATTTCGGTTTGATCGTTGATGGTGCTGTTATAATAGTCGAAAGTATAGTACACCGGATAACCATTAGCAATCGCGGAGGCCCTGAGACACTTTCGTCAACTCAGATGGATACTGAGGTTTTTGAGGCATCTTCGCGTATCAGAAAATCAGCTGCATTCGGTGAGATTATTATTCTTATCGTATATATTCCCATTCTGACTCTTGTGGGAGTTGAAGGAAAGATGTTCCGTCCGATGGCGCAAACTGTCGGCTTTGCAGTGCTTGGAGCACTGATTCTGTCCCTCACCTATGTACCAATGATTTCGGCGTTAGCGCTTTCAAAGAAGACACAGTACAAAAAAAACATTTCCGATCGGATAATGGACTTTTTTCACCGCCTCTACAATCCGGTACTCGAATTCTCGCTGAAACAGAAATTGGTAATCGTAGGATGCTCCATTACACTTTTACTATCAGCACTATTTCTATTTTTGAATATGGGAGGCGAATTCATTCCTACACTTGAAGAAGGAGATTTTGCCGTTGAAGTTAGGCTTATGCAAGGCGCGTCACTTTCTCAAACAGTTGAGACAACACTGCAAGCTGGTGGAATTATTAAAAAACAATTTCCAGAAGTCATTGAAGTTGTTGGCAAGATAGGAACCTCCGAAATTCCAACCGATCCGATGCCGATCAATAGCTGCGACTTGATGATTATTCTTAAAGATAAACATGAATGGACAAGCGCCAAAAGCCGTGAAGAATTAGCTGAGAAAATGGGCAAAGCCCTGTCGGTTATTCCCGGCGTTGAGTTTGGATTCCAGCAGCCGATCCAAATGCGTTTCAATGAATTGATGACAGGAGTACGCCAGGATGTGGCAGTAAAAATCTTCGGTGAAGATATGGAAATGCTTGCCGCCCAAGCCGATCAGGTAGCAAACATCGTTAAGACAATTCCCGGTACTCAGGACATATACACCGAAAAAGTATCAGGCCTCCCGCAAGTTCAGGTAGAATACAATAGAGATAAAATGTCCCAATACGGGCTGTCAATAGCTGAAGTGAACGATCTGTTGGCGACGGCATTCGCCGGAAAAATAGCCGGGGTCATCTTTGAGGGAGAAAAGCGATTCGATTTGGTAGTGAGAATGGACATAGAATTTCGACAATCTATCGATGATGTACGAGATCTGTATGTAACGCTACCTTCAGGCAATCAGGTGTCGATAGAACAAATAGCCAATGTAGAATTTAAGGAAGGGCCTACACAGGTATCGCGGGAAAATGCCAACCGGAGAATCTTTGTCGGCTTTAATGTCAGGGGTCGTGATGTCGAGTCGGTTGTTGAAGAAATTCAGCATACACTAGATACCCGATTAAAACTTCCGCCAGGATATTATCTGACCTATGGCGGGCAATTTGAGAATCTACAGGCAGCAAAAGAACGTCTTTCGATTGTGCTCCCGATAGCGCTATTTCTGATTTTTATCCTTCTGTATTTCACATTTCGCTCGTTAAAACAATCATTACTCATTTTTACTGCGATTC
>DASTAO010000142.1:0-2784 GCA_035712525.1 Kapaibacterium sp. (SeqCode) | reverse complement strand
CAAGCTGATCGGCAAAGAAAAATACCGTACCGCCACTGGCGGCAAGTTTACCTTCTAATCCCGTTACTGTTAATGCCGTCTCACTACCATCGACGATCTTAGCACTCAGAAATACCGAAGCGCCAAACTCGATGCAGCTACCGCTATAATCTATATCAGGCAATGTTGCTTGGATTCCTAAGTCACGGCGGATAATCTCGGCAAGGCGCGACAACTCCTGTTCATAGACAAGATCATCGACGCTCACTTGCTGCGATCGCTTTACCGGTGCAATGCCTTCTGAACGAAGTAAGAAGAATGACGAGGAGAGTAATTGAAACGACCTGCCGGAAAGATCGATCGAAGCAATATCACGAAGCGGAGTGGCAGATTTGAAATCAAGTTCTTTACCACCTTTATCAAGAAACTTCACTCCAAGAGATTGAGCCATCCCAAAGCCGGCATCTTTTGCAAGCGGCTCTTCCCAACCAAGTAACACCGAATGCGCTCCTTCATCGAGAACATCCTGGATTAATTCACCAATGCCAAAGGTCGAACCCCAGAAATCGAATTCCTTGCTCTTCGCATTTCGTTTTTTATGCAATGCTTCATCCGGACGTCTGGCGATTTGTGCCATTTCGATGATACCCGGTGAACCGCCATCGCCGACAAATCCGATCGGCACGATCAACTGCTCTCCCATCGCAGCAGTAGCTTCGACTTCAAGAAAGCTGCCGAGTGTTGCTGTCACTAATTGCTCGAGCGTTCCGGCCTCACCACCGACAAGCGGATATTGAGAAACCTGCATTGTCTTAAACGCACGCCGTAATTGCTGTGAAGCAAGCGAAGCGATCTCCCCGGAGCCAAGCACTCCGAACGGACGGGTTATGATATAAAAAGGTGGCTGCAAGAGAATCGAGTGATGTTAATGCAATGATAGAACGACAAATCCCTCACTCATAATTCAATGATTTGTCACTGACCCTCACGCTCCCAATAAAATGTGCCAGGCGGCGGAAGTGGGCCGGAAATACGGTAATCACCAATAAGAAATTGATCGACAAAAATGAATCGCTGATTCAGATCGTAATATGTCCAGGCCTCATATGGCCGGCGGCCAACATCATAAGACGATCTATCGATCGAAGTAGGCTCACCAAGCATAATATAAAGACGCCCTTGATCGGATCTCCACCCAGGGCCTAGCTGATTAAAATGAGAATTAGCGTAGTAAACCCTTCTATAAAAAACTTCCATCGGCCTTGTCGTCGTCTGCCCGCGATATTGATTCATCTTCGCCCAGAAATCTTTTATCGCCTGACGTTTCTCAGTCGGAGTATGAGCGGAAGTGAGTGAATCATAGGCACCACCATAAGAAATAAGCAGCAATTGATCGATGGATTCATCAAGATCATTTGTCGTAAGTGGTATGCCATGACCGTGGCCGACAATGATCTTCTTCGAAGCTGTTACGAGCGATTTGCGAAGTAGATCATTTAAACTTAAGGAAGTGTCGTTTGAATTATCAACGATGCACGTATGAAGTTCGTATCTGCCGCTCCAAATATCATCACCCAGTAACTGGGTAAATACTCCGAGTTTCGCTCTTCCATCCGGGACTGCAACCGACACAATACGGCTAATATCGGCCCCAGAACTATCGGCAATCAAATTAACAACCCAGAGTGGAGCACTCTGAGGTGCATTATAAAGTTCGAAGAACACCCCGCCCTCAAGCGGCGATATGGCTGAGATATCCGTCCCGATATTCGGAGTTAATCTATTACCAACTTTAGAACGATAGAGTAAAATATCGCTCATTGTCATTGCAGTTGAGGCAAATGATCTTATGGTAGGCTGAAAGCTCTGCTCTAATTCAGAATTCTTAGTGCGATCATGAACTCTGATCTTGATCTTATAAGACTTCCCTGCTGCTAAGTGTAAACTAACCTGCGAAGCATCGGCGCGTGATTCATCAAGCTCCTTTAGCTTTTCCCAGACTGTTGTTGGCAGTACAACACTGTTGGCTTGTTCGCGCCTGATAATGATGCTATCGCTCACCGGGTCACGAATTTCAAGGATAACCCGATAATCGGCTATATATTTATCGACAGCATTTTGAAAAAAGAGAAAGGAATATGGAACGGCAATATAAATATCGGTTCGGACGCTATCGGTTGTCGTCGGCAATCGGAAAGAAACGACTTCAACACTAAACTTTACGTCTTTAAAGCCAACAGTAGGAATATCCTCCTGAGCAACCGAACTCGTCGAGGACACCGCGAGAAAAAGTACGATCAGCCAGCACCAATTAACGAACTTCACCTTCAAGATCGAATTCGTCCGCGCCTGTTACGACAGCTTCAAGAATACTACCGATGGCAATATCGTTGTTTGAAGAGATTTTTATTTCACAATCGACTTCCGGAGCATCGGCTTCGGTACGGCCAAAATAAGATCCGTCTTCTTCACGTTCAACGAGTACCTTAAGCGATTTGCCGAGTTTTTCCTGGTTGAGTTCATAAGAAACCTCGCGTTGGATATCCATTAAGCGGGCTTGTCGGTGAAGCTTTTCATCGTGTGAAACTGTATCGCCTAACGGTTCGGCGGTTGTACCATCTTCAACCGAATAGGTAAAGACTCCAAGTCGATCGAATCGCATGGTCTCGACAAACTCTTCAAGCTCGCCAAATTCTGCATCACCTTCGGTCGGGTAGCCAGTAATTAACGTCGTTCGCAAGGCAATGCCCGGGACTTTCTGACGAATCGTATCTATGAGTTCTTCAGTAGCGCGTCTGGTAATGC
>DASTAO010000141.1:0-2205 GCA_035712525.1 Kapaibacterium sp. (SeqCode) | reverse complement strand
GATCGTCATGACGCTTGAGGTACCCGAGCCATTATCATCTGCTCCGTGATAGATCACATTGCCCTCTTTACCCAAATGATCGTAATGCGCAGAGACAATGACATACTCGTTCTTCTTGTCTGTCCCTTCGATATACCCGACAACATTACTGGCCTTTTCATGCCAACTCTGTTTTTTGAAATGATATCTGATAGGCTTATTGATCACAAACGAGTTTCCTAAAAGACCCCGCCGATGAATTGCCTCTGATAACTCCTTCGCCTTGGCTTCGCCAACCAATTGCCTCATCAAGATATTTCCGATCGAGAAATAACTGTTATTATCTAAGAGCTCAACGCTATCTGGTGGATGATAGCCACCGGTGGATAAAACAGCATACCTTTCCGAAAGTGTGTCGAAGCTCGGATCATAAGTAATTACTGCTCGTGCTCCGTGAGCTTTTGCACAAGCGAGTTTCTTTTCGTCACCTTCTCGTCCACGCGACCATGGAGATTTTGTACTCGTACCGGTGATCAAGAAATGGTTACTATCTATTTTCGGCTCACGCTCGCAAATCAATATGACTTTTCCTCGAACATCGATATTCTTGTAATCACTATATTGAACAGTATCGATACCATAGCCTACAAAGATGATCGTATCGGCGGTGAAGTCAGCGTTGTTATTATAGCTAGTTGGAGTGACACCATATTTTTTTAAGGAGAATTTCTTATCTCCTACCCAAAGAAATGCTTCGTCGATGGAATCTCGAACAACATCGAATGTCTGCAGGTACCCATTCGTACCTGAGGGTTGCTTCAGATCAAGGGCCTTGAATGTTTTCGATATATAAGCCGAAGCTTTTCGCTCGCCGGCTGTTGCCATTTCTCTGCCTTCGAGACTATCGCTGGCAATGATCTCTAAATGCTGTCGCAACGTACTGGCAGCAACATACTGCACATACGCTCGGCCTTCGGGTACCGTTGTGATATGAGTACAAGCCGTAAACAATAATAGGACAGAACAGACTGAAGCAGCAAAAACTGTTTTCATGAGATGATACTATCGCGAACAAATTGGCAGTGGCATTCAACCACATCCGTTTTGCCTACGTTTCATGTTTCGTATTGTAACACAGAGAGAAAAATGATGCAACAAATTCGCGCCTGCAAGAGGTTAATCACCTGTAATTTTGAACTAAGATCGCCCACGCACAAGCCCAACAACTATCAACCACCAACTAACAACTAACAACCATGCCAGGAACAGTAACTCTACACCGCGTACTCAAAGCAGATCCTGAAAAAGTATTTCGTGCCTTTACGACTGCCGATGCCATGGCCGCATGGCTTCCCCCGTATGGCTTCGTCTGCCAGGTACATGAAATGGACGCTAAAGTCGGCGGCAGCTATAAAATGACCTTTATTAATTTTACGACCGGCAACGGTCATTCTTTCGGTGGTAAATATATCGAAATAACCCCGAATGAATTCTTAAAATATACGGATGTCTTTGATGACCCGAATTTACCCGGAGAAATGATCACAACCGTCTGGTTTAAGAAAAGCATCGGTGGCACCGAATTACGAGTTACCCAGGAAGGCATTCCTGATATGATACCGGTGGATATGTGCTACTTAGGATGGCAGGAATCGCTCGATAAATTGATGCGCCTTGTCGAGCCGGTGATCCCGATGCCATAAGTGCTCACATCTATGAATAAAGATATTCAGTCCTATAATAACTCTCAATCGGAAAGTGATAAAGAAATCTGCCAACTACTTGCTGAAGAAATAAACCGCAGCTTAAGGGATGCTGAAAACAAAATTTGGCATGCACATCCGGTTTGGTTTCTCGATGGCAATCCGATCGTCGGCTATAGTAAGTTAAAGAATTGTATCCGCCTCTTGTTTTGGAGCGGCCAATCCTTTGAAGAAAAAGGGCTGCAAAAGGAAGGCACCTTCAAAGCTGCCGAAGCTCGATATACCGATAAAGAACAGGTAAACCTAAAAGACTTAAAGCGCTGGCTAAAAAAGTCCGAACAAATTCAGTGGGACTATAAAAATCTGATCAAACGAAAAGGAGTGTTGGAGCGATTGAAATAAAATTCGGCCTGTTGGCTAAGCTATGACATCAGGCTGTAAGGCATTTCAGTTGTCATTCCGACCAAAGGAGGAATCTGTGAGGAGGCTACTACTTAAATCTCTCTGAGTTTAATAAACAGTA
>DASTAO010000140.1:0-11119 GCA_035712525.1 Kapaibacterium sp. (SeqCode) | reverse complement strand
GTCTGACCTCTTTCAGCCGCACAAAACTTATGGGGTCTATAAGCCAAGAATTTTCCTACCATAAACGTCACCTCCCACACTGGCAACAAGGTGGATATACTTACTTCATTACCTTTCGATCGATTAGAGGCATACTTCCAGATGGTGCTCTCAAAAAAACAAAGGAGCATATATTATACAGACATTCGAAGCAATATGAATTACTATTTGGCGTTGTAATGCCAGATCATGTTCATCTGTTGTTGCGCCCGATGGAAAAAGATGATGGGAGTTGGATTAGTCTGAGCGAGATCATGAAATCGTTGAAAGGCTCAAGCGCTCGTTCAATTAACAAGTTGCTATCGACTTCAGGATCAGTTTGGCAGTCAGAAAGTTTTGATCGAATGGTTCGTGATGAAAAAGAACTCCATGAAAAATGGGAGTATATGCGGAATAATCCGATCAAGGCTGGACTTGTCGATGGATTTAATCAGTATCCTTTTTACGTTTCCCCCCGACGCTTCTGATAGCTAACTACAAGAAATTATCATTATTCTAGATGAAAGAGGACAGACAGGAGTGTCTGTCCTACTACAAGATGTCAAAACTCGCTCCGCAAACCACCGAATTACTACGCCCGCTCCAGTCTCGGGATGACCTAAACTCCTACGAGCGGTATTATTTTGGCTATCAATTCGGCTTGGGCAAAGAGTACATCGTTCCCTATCTTAAAAAGAATGGGGTAGATCTTCGCGGAAAGAATATCTGTGAGATCGGTTGCGGAGAAGGTGGGGTATTAGGAGCACTTGCTCAGGAAGGCTGTGCCGAAGTTGTTGGTATCGATATTCGCGATAGTGCTCTTGAATCCTCCAGAAAAGCATTTGAAGCCCTCGGCTTAAAAACAGAATTTGCGATCCATAATATTACGACCGATCCGATCCCATCGCAATGGAAAGAGCACTTCGATTTCGTCACCTTACGTGATGTGATCGAGCATCTTGATGATACCGAAGTATCGCTTCGCAATGTAATGGAATTTGTGAAGCCAGGTGGCTGGCTGTTTATTGTATTTCCTCCATACTATTCTCCATTCGGTGCGCATCAGCATTTACTTGATAATGCGATGGGAAAGATCCCTTTTATTCAGTCGATGCCGAATGCGATCTTTAATAAAGCTTATAAGAATGCCCGATTGCAGATCGATGTCGAAGAGGTGTCCAGACTGCGTCATATCAGGCTGACGATCAATAAAATGCGTAGGGCAATTGATAATGCCCGATTGAATGTCGTCCGCGAAGAACTTTACTTTATTCGTCCGGTTTTCAAGATGAAATTCGGCTTGCCAACCATCAAAGCGAATTTCCTGCGCCACATCCCCGGCGCCAGAGAGTTTGTTGCGTTGGAAGCGTCGTATTTGTTGCGTAAACCTAAATAAAAAACCAGTCCGGATTGGACTGGTTTTGAAACTCTCTCTTAACGAGTAAAATTATTTTCTTCCAGTAACGATAAATGAGAAATCGTTATCGACGTTATCACAATTAAATGGATTCTCACCCGTTAAGGGGAATTTTGTTATTGTAATAGTGAATTTTGTTTGACTTCCAACAGTTGTAAATCGTGTACATGTGATCCATCTATTACAAGGAGCATTAATAAGTGTTAAGGCAACAGCACCGGTTGAAAGACTGATAGCTGACCCAGTTGCATCTTTAATGTTTAGGAATACATCATAAGTACCTACCCCAGTTTGAACAATGGAAGCTACTCCAAAGTCTTGGTAATCTGTACCGGCAGTTAAAGGAGTACCATATACATAAGGAAATACAGGCGGATATCTTGGTGTAACATTTCCCCAAGCATAAATTACATTATCCCTATATGTTGACCCTTCGATAGAAGCCCTAGTACTACCGCTACCATTTTTATCAAATACTGTTGAATGTCCGTTATACGATACTTCAAATGCGTTATGCGGGGTACCACTTTTCCCATTTCCAACCATAAACAATTTATCATTAAAATTATCACTATTTGTCTGGTTGGGATTGTTTATAGTTGTAAATTTGGATGCACCTGTTGGTACTGTCACATCATTAAAATAGCCACAAACAGTTTGTCCATAGCTGTCGGTATTATTGTTATTCCCACCCGTTATTGCTGTTGAGAAAGCATTGGTTGTATTAGTTGATCCGCCTGCAATTACGCTTTGATCTTGGGCTGTACCACCCTTAATGTGGTTTTGCCAGCCAGCGCCGATGAAACTGTGTCGCGATTCAATGAAATTATATGAACCACCAGCTATTGTTGAGAAGGTATTATCGGTAGTGCCACTCGTTCTAAGGTTAATCTGATTCCAGCCACCACTTAGTATTGCTGCATGCTCAGAATTGCCAGAGATACAGTTTGAATCACCGCCAATTACAGAGTGGTGGGTTCCTGAACCTTGGATTAAATTTACTTGCCCCCCGGTAATTGTAGAATTATCACTTGTACTAATGAAATTCCTATCCCCACCTCCAATAGTAGCTTGATTCGAGGTAGCAATCCTATTGCCTACACCACCACCAATAGATGATTCTGAAGATGCCGCCGTAATTGTATTGCTATTCCCACCAGCAATGACATCCCAAGTCATGACATCCCCCATATCATCGTCAACAGTTGGTATGGCATTTGAAATAACATTGCTTTGTCCTCCTCCAATAACCCCCCATGGTCCAGCATTGGTATTACCTTCGCCCCCGCCAATAGTAATTGCGCCCATTGTTATGTTTTCAGTAGCTGCATTAATATCAACTTTAATGCTGTTATTTCGTCCACCACCAATTGTATGCCAATGAGTGCCCTCGCCATCGGGATTTTGTTGTCCACCCGCAACTTGGTTAGTAATTGTATTTCCTTGCCCACCGCTTATTGTTGAAAAGTCAATATTTCTGTTGCCAGCCGTTGTTGCAGTCCCCCAGATCGTGTTTCCACATCCACCGGAAACTTGGTTTGTTCCAAGACTCCCGTCATCATTCGTGTTGCAGGTTGTTGGAGTTATTGTACCACCGCCAAGACCATCCGTTGGTTTTGTTTTTCCTAATCCAGCTAAAGAATTTAGAGATAAACTATGCGTTTTCTCATCATACTGCAGATTCATCCCAACTCCATCCTTAATATTAAGAACAGATCCTTTCCCAGTGACTTTCTTCCCATTGATCGAAATACCGGCTATATAATCCGTTGCCAGTTTATCTTTCGTGATGGAATTATCAGCAACGGAGATCGAGGTTGTAGCCGAAGCGATCTGCGTCAGAGGACGAAGCTCGCTTGTGCCGTTGATCTTTACACCGAGATAGAGTTGGTCGAGATCAATACCGCTTGGCAATGTTTTTGCAGAACCAAGTAGGATATTGAACAAGCCGTCTTTGACTTCGGTATTGTATTCGTCTGACCAAACCGACTGCGTGCCGGCTTCGTCGCTATAAAGAGTTACCGTAATTTTGTACGCACCACTCGTTACCGGAGCGCCGCTTTTCATCAGGGTACCTTGGTAAGAAACGGTATGTGGTTTTTCAGTAACGGTTTGTCCGAATGACGGATTGGCCGCTACCGTGATCCATATGATCATTGCAATAGTCCACAAGGCACGAATGCCCTGGAATCGTGTATTCCCAATCAAATGGGAAGAGTGAATCGTTTTCATATTATTATACGAATGAATGCATGAATCAATGATGGACTCGGGAGGTTTAAGCTACTGCAGTACGCGCGCAAGCTTCCCGCGTCCGGTTATTGTAAAAGATGCCGGCGCGCCGAAAAACGCGCTAGCGATTTTGGGCCGGTAAGTTGACGCTTATCGGCTCAAATTTTTTGGGCTTTGGTTAAGAAAAAAGGCAACCTGCATTTTCCTCCTTAAGATACGTTTCATTTGATCGGATTGACGGTTGTGGGATTACATTCAATCTAACACAAAGCTACGACAACTTTTCGAAAATTGTACTACTGGGGTACTACTGGTTTTTAAAGAATTTTATAAAATAAAATTGGTGGCTGTAACTTAAACAATTGTAATGTGTTTATTTATTTCGATGCACAAAATATTAATTTTTGTTGTCCTTTTCATAGGGGTTAGTGCTCATGCTCAGGAGGATGTCCTATATAATAACCTCAGTGATCCTCGTTCAATTTTTACTATAGACTCTAGCACCTCTTCCCCCCTTCAATATTCAACTGGGAATATCTATCCTTCCGCTTCCGACTCTACTGATAATTATTCCATTCTGGCATCTGATAGTGGCAGTGGAGTAGTGACTCACTTTTGGATGACGATGCCGCAAACGGTAGATACAGCTTATGTAAAACTATATATCGACGATAAATTAGTGAAATGGCAGCCGATGTATTCTTTTTTTGATGATTCGGTGGGCTTATTTCGACATCCATTCTCTACTAAAACTCCAGAAGCTAATGTGTGTGACATTCAACTTTCCTATACAAAGAGCTTTAAGATAACAGTCGAGCGAATTGCGAGCCAAGTTTGGTATGCGGTTGCCTGGCGTCATTTGCCAAGTTCAATCGCTTTTCCGTTTGATCCACTTACCACCAATGCCCTGCAAAAACAATCACAAGAAAAAGGCGAAGAGGCTGTTAGAAATACAAATAATAACCCTTGGGGAAATATAGGTTTAATGATTCAAACTTCGCTGCCGATCGATCCCCATAACCTAACGACTTGTTCTTCTCTTAATGGGCCTGGAGTAATTTATTCCCTTTCTGTTAGCTTGGATAGATATGATACCCAGTTATTAGATTCAATGTCTCTTGTAATAAATTGGGACAATTCCTCTCAACCTTCGGTCGATGTGCCATTGAGTGATTTTTTTTGTATTCCTTCAGATGGTTTTAAAGTGAACAGTTTCCCTATCCGAGTCAACAAAGATTCAGGTCTTACGTGTTACTTTCCGATGCCTTTTTTTCAATCTGCTAAGATAGGTATTAGGAATACTTCTACTCAACACGTTAATTGTAATTTAGCTTGTCAATACAACTCCGAACCGGTCGATATTCGTCGGATGGGATATTTCTTTGCTAAATTTAGTGAAACGAAGAGAACTCGCTATGGTATTTTTCACCCGGTATTGAATGAGCAAGGAACAGGAAGACTTGTGGGCTTAACTCTCTCAATACCGAATAATTCTCATCCAGTATCTTTAGAGGGCGATCCAATAATAACTATTGACAATAAGGAATCGAACACGATTCATTATACGGGTACGGAAGATTATTTCGATGGAGGTTTTTATTTTGCCTTTAAATTATTCAGTATGCCATTTTGTGGCCATACTGAATTATTCAAGAAATTTTATCGCTTTCATATCCTCGATCATATTGATTTTACACGACAGATACAATTCCTTTTCCAGCATGGGGTCAACAATGACGTTCACGAGCATTACCGTACTTGTGCATATTACTATAAACTATGGACTCCTTATGTTACTTCAAGAGATACTCTTCGCGCAAATGAAAATTGGGTTATAAGCGGTAGTGGCTATACCCCAAACTCTGAAGTTAAGGGCAACTTTGAGGATGGCGAAAATGCCTTTTCTACTTTTGCAGGGAGCGATAGCAGTTTTAGTGTAAGTTTGGTAGTTCCTTATTCGTGGAAAGGGGGAAAACGAACATTGTCAGTAAATGGGATTGTCAAACCTGAGCCTATTTATATATTAGATACCGCAAAGCTCCGGCCTATTGCTGACACATTACCACCAATCGTAAAATATTTAGATTCATTATTGGTAACAGGTACTGGCTTTTCTCCCGGAGAGAAAATTACATTTTTTCTTGACAGTATACCAGTGGATGAAACTTCCGAAGTTGTCGTAGGGGATGATTACCGTTTTTTTGGAACGATCAAGATCCCAAATATTAGTGATAGCTGGAAATATCATTTAGTTGGTGAAGGAAACAGGGGGAATCGGGCAATTTGTGAACAACTAATAAGTGTTACTCGAGACAGATCATTTGAGTTTGAAGAGTTATTGCCTGGTGCTCAATGGGACGCAGGTTCCTGCAATATTGCCAACCGTAGTGGTAATTGGTACACCAGATGGAGCAAGCAAGAAACGGCCGATTTTGATCCAACTGGAATTGGACATCACATCTCGTTCCCGTTTGTTATCCCCGTAGCAGATACTTTTGCTTTACGGATGGTTCTGACGAATGGGGATCGATACGGTATATATAGTTATTCGGTCGACGGTCGTCAACTCGGCTTTTTTGATGGATTCAAGCAATTCTATCCTGGGTATGATCCTCAAGCTTCGGATACTGTATTAATAGATACCCAGTATCTTTCTTCGGGATCTCATACTATCACATTTAATTGTATTGCCAAGGATTCTGCAGCAATAGGATATTTACTCGGTGCCGATATTCTTTTCGTGCAACCTGTCACTAAAATGCCATTGTCAAAGGGCACCTGGGATAACACTGCTGAGGTTCGAAAAAAAGATACTCTTATTCCCATCCATCCCTTTCTATATCCAAATCCGATTACTGGCGCATCATTTAATTTGAATTTACATGCTATTTCTGCAACATCTGCTATGGTTAAAATCATTGATCAATCCGGACGAACACTATCAACTATGACAGTGTGTGATGATCAGAAAAAAATACCTTTTGATAATTCATCCGGGAGCTATCTTTTAGATTGTATGGCTATAACTCCCATCGGTCCCAGACACATAACTGTTCCATTTGTCGTTCTCAGGTAAGTGAGCGATAAGAAGTACGTTTTATTTATCTCCTATTATTTTCCACCGGCCGGAGGGCCGGGGGTGCAGCGTGTTACAAAGTTTGTTAGATACCTGAAAGATTTTGGTTGGACACCAATTGTACTTGTGCCTCAAGATGCACAGTATCAAGCGCTCGATCCATCGCTCGAAAAAGAACTGCCGCCCGATCTCATTATTTGTCGCAGCCCAATCTTCGAGCCACATAATCTTTACAAAAAATTTGTTGGCATAAAAAAAGAAGCGGCGCTCGATGTGACCGTTAACGAGCGCAAGGGGAAGAAATCACTCAAGCAAAAATTAGCAGCATTCATTCGCGCTACGTTTTTTATCCCCGATGCCCGTATCGGTTGGCTTCGATCTGCAGTAAGAGAGGGGATGGCTATCACAAAAGAGTATCCGATTAGTGCGATCTATACCTCTTCGCCGCCTTATACAGTGTCACTTATTGGAAAAAAGATCGCGAAGAAAACGGGTATTCCATTCGTCGCTGGCTTTCGTGATCCATGGTCCGGGTTTGAGAGTTCTACACCCGACCGCTGGCTTATTCCAAGATTGCTCGACGAGAAGATGGAGCATTCTGTCTTTGAGCAGGCGACAAAGATCGATGTTGCCTGGGAAGGAATCAGAATGGATGCCTTGGGAAAATATCCAGAATTGCCGCGAGATAAATTCATTCTAATTCCGAATGGCTTTGATAGCGCTGACTTCCCGGAACAGGATATCGTTAAGCGGGCACACCGCAGTAAAAGCGAAAAGTTTGTACTGACTTATAGCGGCTCGCTCTACGGGCCAAGAAACCCGGCAAGTTTATTTGCTGCATTGCAATTATTACTTGATCGTGGTCAGATCGATCCTAATAACATAACGCTTCGCTTTGTCGGGCGCTTTGGTCCGGAGATCCATGAGATGATGAAAGCGCCAAGCATTGCTCCGATGATCGAGAAATATGATTACGTCGCTCACTCAAAGGCAGTTGAGCTTGTAAGTGATAGCGATGCATTATTGCTTATTGTCGATGATACCCCGAGTGTGGCTGAGATCGTCCCAGGTAAGGTGTATGAGTATCTTGGAGCGATGCGACCGATGATCGCGATCGCACCACCTACCGGTGCGATCGGAAGATTGTTAAAAGAAACAGGCGGCGGCGAAACAGTTGCTACCTCTGATATCGAAGGGCAAGCGCAGGCCTTTAAAAAGATGTATGATCGTTGGGCGAGTGGTGAGGAAGCTTCGAGTGCGATGAACATCGAAGCAATAAAACAATATGAGCGCCGCGAATCGACAAGGAAGCTTGCTCACTTATTCGATACTCTCTCCTAAATGCTCACCTGGCAAGAAGTTATTCGTAGTGCTGAAAATACACTTGCTCGAGCAGGGATAGAAGATGCCCGCAGCAATGGAGAATATTTGGCGATGCATGTTCTTGGGATCTGGAAGAAACCCGAACTTCGAGAACGCTTACGGCAGCAAATAACCATCGATCAGGCGAAAGCACTTGATGCTGCGATTAGCCGAAGGCTCAACCATGAGCCGCTTCAATACATCATCGGTGAGACAGAATTTTTTGGATTGCGACTCTATTGTTCTCCGGCAGCCCTTATCCCACGCGCTGAAACAGAGATCGTTGTTGAAGAAGCAATAAAAGAAGCGCTGGAAGTACAACAAACAAAAAAGCAGATACGCATTCTCGATATCGGTACCGGCAGCGGTGCGATCATCCTCGCCATGGCGAGTAAACTTCCCGGTGCGGAGTGCATCGGAATTGATATTTCAACCGATGCGCTGCAACTTGCCGAGAAAAATAAACAGCGATTGAATTGCAGCAATGTTCAATTTCACTGCGCTGATTTTATGAAGACTGAGTTCGATCGCTGGGACGCTTTCGATATCATAATCTCAAACCCACCATACAGTCCATCCCAAGAAATGGATCAGGTAGCCAAGGAAGTCCGAGAATTTGAACCGATGCAAGCCCTGACCGATATGGGTGATGGTTTTTCATTCTATCGAAAGCTTGCTTCAGTCGCGCCAACTATTCTTAATCCGAATGGGTCGATAATAGTAGAGACCGAATATAAAGGCGCTGAGAAAGTAAAAAGCATCTTTAGTGAGAGCGGACTACAGGTCGACCATGTAGCGAAAGATCTTCTTGGGCACGACCGAGCTGTAGTGGCTCATCAATACCAAAATTAATTCATGCGACTACTTATTCAGCGAGTAACACGAGCGTCGGTTACGGTAGAGGATACGATCGTGGGCAGTATTGATAACGGACTGTTGGTATTTCTCGGTGTCGGGCACAACGATTCAGAAGTTGATGTGGAAAAACTTACCGATAAGCTCCTAAAAATGCGGCTTTTTGAAGATGAAGCCGGCAAGATGAATTTAGATATAGCCCAGATAAATGGCAGTATATTAGTAGTAAGCCAGTTCACGCTCTTTGCCGATACCCGAAAGGGAAACCGCCCAAGTTTTATTGAAGCGGCGAGGCCGGAATTGGCTGAGCGGTTATACCGCCAATTCATCGAAAAGCTCAGATCGCTTCTTGGCACCGAACGTGTTGCCGAGGGGCAGTTCGGGGCCATGATGGACGTCGAACTTGTTAATGACGGCCCTGTAACAATTTGGGTCGATAACTGTTTATAAATAAAGCGGTGCGCCGGTAACTTTTCTACGGTCGACGGGCGTACGCACGGAAAAACAGACATCATCTTTACGGTCGTATGAAGAATACTATTTTCTTTCCTAGGGCACTGGGATTACTGATCCTGCTCGGTTGTGTCTTTTATGGTTCGTCGCTCTTTGCTCAAACCGGTTGCGGCAAAGGATCTCCAAGCAGCGTTACGAACAAAGGCAAGGAATTTTACATTGTTTTCATGCAGAATGAGGAGGAAGTGAATGATGTAGGAAATCCTTCGCTGTACCAACATATTTTTCTTGCTTCCGATGACTCCGATGCAACAGTAACCGTAACCTGTGATGCTTTCCCGAATAACGTTGATACATTTCACCTGAATAAAGGCCAAAGCACTGAATTTAAAATATCAGAAAAGTATCCTAACGACGATTACATCGTTCAGAATTCTGGCGTCATTAGTAAAAAAGCGATTCATATTGTTTCAACATCACCGATCGTTTGTTATGGGATGAATCATAAGGCACTGACAGCCGATGCATTCCTCGCATTGCCCCTAAATGTTGTCGAAACAGGTCTTACCTATAAAGTACTAAGTTATCCTAATTCCCATGCCCAGGATCTTTCGGTGAGGGTTAGCGAATTTGCGGTTGCCGCCTTTAGGGATAGTACATTAGTTACCATTACCCCAACTGCTAAAACAAGCGCTAATGTCAGGAATGTACCGTTTTCCGTTCTGCTCATGCATGGCGAGTGCATTCAATACCAGGCAGACGTAGTTGGAAATCAGTTAATAGAAGATCTGACAGGGTCTGATATTGTTGCAAACCAGCCGATCGCTGTCTATGGCGGGCATCAGCGTACGGAAGTACCTTTTGGTGGTGTCTTCAATAGCAGGGATCATCTTGCCGAATCGATCGCTCCCTTTGCTACATGGGGGAGAGAATTTATTGTTGCCGGTTTCGTCGATAGTGGTAATGGACTATCAGGTGGCGAACTTCGCATTGTTTCAGGTTCGAATGATAATACCGTTACGTTTGGTGGAAATATTACCACTCCTTCTTTTACATTACAATCGGGTGAGCATAGAGACGTTACCATTGCACCCGGTACGATTGCCTCCGTAAAGACTACCCAGCCCTCGCTTCTTGGCATTATGTCGAACTCGACGTCAAAAGGGTCTGGGGGAGGAATTGGCGATCCATTCTTAGCGATCATACCCTCAGTTGACCAATTGTATACTGACTATACTTATTTTGTCAGCACTGATCCTGTTTATCAAGTTAAAAATGCCAGTAATAATTTTTTATTGGTGGTAACAGAGATGACAGGCGTTGGCGCTTTGGTCTTAACCGATTCGACTGGGAAGCAATATACTCCGGCAATTGCGGATTATTCTCCAAGACTTAGTATTAATGGTACCAGCTATTCGGTATTGTGGTTTCAGCATCCAATTCCTGGTTTATGGCATATTCATACTCCGAATATCTATCAGCGTGGTATTAATATTCTTGCTTACGGGTTCGGAAATGTCGATTCGTATGGATATACAGCAGGTGGGTTATATGTACCGAAGAATGGAATTGTCCAGATAAAAAAGAATGCTGCTGCTCCTTATCCCGGAGCGCCGCAAGTACCGGTCTTTGGGATTCAAAATGTTCTTGGTGTTCCGGTGTATCTCGATAGTATGACGATCACTTATTCATCTAATCCTGAGAAT
>DASTAO010000139.1:0-5077 GCA_035712525.1 Kapaibacterium sp. (SeqCode) | reverse complement strand
ATCTGGCGATTAGTGCAGGAAGAGCGCGGATATGATGTCAAACACGCTCATCATCTCGAAGCCTGAGATTATTTTATAACCGTTAAGATAGCAGAGCGGTCACCGAGTGCGACTCGGTAGCTTCCGGTTGCAAGTGAGCTGACATTCAACTGAAAGGTTTGCAGGCCATCTGGTATTATTTCTTTCAACACTACTTTTCCGGATGTATCGAATAGGAAGAGCTCTTTCTTACGGTCAGTATCTAAAAGGGTTATTGTAGTTTTATCGGATGCAGGATTTGGGTAGACGCTTAATTGAGTATCTGCTGTTTGGGTATCTTTCACACTGCCCCCATTATCGACCATGAAATTCGACATCATCCCATGATCTTCATGCTCAAGGTTGTGGCAATGTACTAAGTACACTCCATCATAGGCATCGAACTTAACAAGTACATTTACGGTCTCGAATGGATTAACCATTACTGTGTCCTTCCACCCAAGATCGTTTGGAGCGGTCGGAGCAGAGCCGCCGCGATCAAGCACTTGAAACTGTGTGGCGTGAACATGCATCGGGTGGATATGCTCGGAGGCATTGAAAAACTTCCAGGTTTCCAACGTATTGAAGGGCACATGGGTATCGATGCGGTCCATCACAAATGTTTTGCCGTTAATGGCATGTGCTACGGAAGAACTGGTAAGGCCAAATGTCCTTGTAGTCTTTGAATCCGCCGGAAGGTATTTTACAATTGATGAAAGTATTGCAGGAATACTTGCCTTCGAATCGCCGGTCTTTGTTACATCAAATCGTAGTATATCAAGTGCTGCACCTTGTGCCGGGATCGGAGCCGGTGGCGGAGCATCGCTTGTGCTGAATGATATACTTCTTAAAGTGATCGACGAGCCTTGCTGATACTTTGAAAAGTCGATCAGGATATCCAACCGTTCGGCATTAGCCAGAAAGCAGGATGTTGTTTTTACCGGAGCTTCAAGTAATCCGCCATCACCACTGATAACGGTAAATTCAGAATTGTCACTGAGAGCGATTTTATAGATTCTGGAGTTCGAAGCATTTACGATTCGAAAGCGGTAGAGTGTCGGAGCTACATCGAGGAAAGGGTCCGGGGTGCCGTTTACCATGATGGTATCACCAAGCCAGCCTCTGAGCATGTCATCCATTGTCGGTGAATAGACAAGCTGATTATTAGAATCGAAAAGCTTATCAGAGATCATTAACGGGACTTCAAATTCACCACGAGGTAACGGGAGGGCTTTATCTTCATCATCATCAATAATAAACATTCCGGCAAGGCCACGATAGACTTGCTCAGCTGTCATCATATCGGTATGGGAATGATAAAAATAAGTACCGGCGCGATTGATGACGGAATAGTTAATATCCGCCGTCACTCCGGTTTTAACTGCATTCATTGGATGTCCGTCCATTGCCGAAGGTACATGAAGGCCATGCCAATGAATGACTACATCGTCGCTAAGATTATTGAGGATATGAGCAGAGAAGCTATCTCCTTTTTTAACTCGGATGGTTGGTGGGGGATAGACGGCATTGATTGAAAGTATGTCAGTTTGGTTGCCGCTTAAGATCTGGATAGAAGTTTTCCCTACAGTAAGCTGACCGCCTGAAATTTCGGTAGGAATCTGGAGGGGATTACCAGCCCCCAGCGGTTTGGAGCGTTCGGCAGCAAGAATATTTTTTTTATCAAGTGTGAGTGCTGCAATAGCAGCGGCTGAGGTGATAATAAAGTTGCGTCGCGTTACCATTGGTAAGAAATTATTTTGGTATCCAACCTAAAATGGTACTTTCTCATTCCGATATGGTAAGTTGTCATTCCGAGCAACGGGAGTAATCTGTAACGAGAGTACTACTTACATCTCTCAGAGTTCATAAAGAGTAGACTGTCCACAGATTCCTTACATCGCTTCGCTCCGTTCGAAATGACATCGTTCAAATTACTCCGGTACCACCACCGAGGTAATGAGGTCTTTTGAATTGTCATTCTGAGCAACGCGAAGAATCTGAGCGTTCAGCCGCCGAATCTTGAGAGTCTTCGCGTTGCTCAGAATGACAGCCTTAGTCATTCGTCAAATGATCTCACTACTCTCATCGATATTCGGAATACTTTTTCACTTTTCCCGTGTTTACCCTCATCAATGCAGCAACCCGCAATCATTGCCCCATCGTTACTCTCTGCCAATTTCGTCAGGCTTGAAGAGGATATCCGGATGCTCGAATCCGGTGGCGCCGATTGGCTGCATCTTGATGTGATGGATGGGCAGTTCGTCCCGAATATTACCTTCGGCCCTCCGGTTATTAAAGCGATTCGAAAGGTCACGTCGCTTACTCTCGATGCTCATTTGATGATCGTCGAACCCGATCGCTACATCGCAGATTTTGCAAAAGCCGGCTGCGATATCATTACGGTGCATGCCGAGGCGTGCATCCACCTACATCGTACCGTTCAGCTTATTAAGTCGTTTGGTAAAAAAGCAGGTGTTAGTATTAATCCGGCAACACCGCTATCGGCCATTAAAGAGATCCTCCCCGATGCCGATCTGATCTTATTAATGAGTGTCAACCCCGGGTTCGGGGGACAGGAATTCATTCCGTCGTTATACCGCCGTGCAGCAACGCTTCGCCAGTGGGTCGATTCGCAAGGATTATCTACCATCATCGAAGCCGATGGCGGCATAAAGCTTGAGAATATCCGTTCGGTGTACGAAGCCGGAGTTGAGGCTGTTGTCAGCGGAAGTGGTATATTTGCATCTACAAATCCGGCGCAGATGATTGCCGATATGCATACTGCCTGCGCTGAAGTGAACACCGTGACTGTTTAAGAGTAGTTTGGTTTTATGATCGCCCGCGCGCTTTCAGTTAATTGGATCCAGATCGAAGTATCTGACGAAGCATGGCAGCGCTCGCTTGCCATTCACCCTGATCTTGACCTTGAAGATACCTTAGATGCTATCTCTTCACCCGATGAAATATGGCGGGGGAAAGATGGGAAGCTCTATGTCGTCCGTCATTGTGCCGAAGGGAAATATCTTATTGTAGTCTATACCGAAGATAAGGAAGCCGGCAACTTTGTCGATGCCTTTTATTCGAATAAGCCGAGAACTCCGGAGATGAAAGAGCAGCTCTGAACTTGTCTGAACCTTGATTTGGGGGGATTTTAGGACTAATGGGATAGCAGGAAATACTTTAGACAAACTCCCTGATCACCACTCCGGCCCCGGCATCGACTGTTAAGTAATGCGAGGGTCTATCCGTCCAGCAGCCTGAGTTATAATATTTTACTGTGCCATCGGTTTGTTCTAAGGCTAAATGAGTGTGGCCGCAGAAAACATATTGTGCTCCTTTTGAGTAGGCATACTCCATCGCTTCTCGGGCGATCTTTTCAGATACTCGCAACCAGGTTTTGCTGCGACGTTTCATCCAGCGACTTATCTTTTGCTCATTGCCATCGATCTTTTGAAAGAGCTTATAGAAATTGCAGGCTAAGGCGCTGATAATTACTCGTTCGTTGAGGAAGGTATCGAACTGGTGTCCGTGAATAGCAAGATATTTTTCGCCATCGAACTCCCACAGGTATTCATCATAGACCGGGATACCGAGTAAATGAGTTAGGATCTGCGCAATGCCATCATGGTTGCCCGCAACCCACACTACTTCGGTGCCGCGCTTTGGATTGGATAGTTTTCTGATATAGGAAAGGAATTTCCAATCGTCTTTACGAAGACGCTTGAAGTTGAGGTCTTCGAAGACATCGCCGTTCAAGATAAGCCGCTTGAAACTATAGCTCTTGAGCATCCGGAGTGTATCCTTACTCCGCGAAACATCCGACCCCAGATGGATGTCGCTAATAACTACAGTATCGACGAATCGTAGGCGGGCAAGGTTTTCTTCAGCCTGATCGTAATCGAGGATGATATCGGACTCAAGCTCGTGAATATCGATAGTGGCATCTGCTGCACGAAAGAACATGGTGGCAATTCCTTTCTGTTAGTGTCATAACAAACGGAATGCTCAAAGCCCGGTTAGGAAAGTGTTGCCTTTTTATTACTTCTTTATTACGGGCTCGCGTAGAAGGAATTTGTTCTTTAGGGGATTCTTTGGTGTGATACCCGGAAATTTTATGTAAGATACTTTCCATTGTTCGCCGCCCGGAATTTCCTCGATCTCTTTAGATGGATTCGGGCGAATAAGATCGGGTGAAAACAGGCGAATATAAATGTAGTGATTGCTGAAAAATTGATTAAAGGTTGCCAGCTCTTCGCCTGATAATGACTTGATATTCGTTTCCGGAATAAAGGAAAACTCCATCGTCGTTTTTCCTTTCGCTTTTGAAAGCTGCATTTGAAAGGTCTTATTCGTTGCCCCGGAATCCTGCTGCTTCATCGAAAAGAAGCTTTCGTTGCCGACCTTTTTCATTGTGTTTGCATCACGAACCTGCAGTTCAGTAATGATTAACGCTGTCGAATCGGCCACACTATCGCGAAGACTGTAGGACATTACTCCGGAATACTTCGTATAAATTCCTCTTTCGTTCTTAAACTCGGCCATGATCGAATCGGCGATCGTTTTTGTGTCATACCAGGAGGAATTCGATTTCAGTGTCGGGATCTGTTGCATCTGCGACATGAAGTCAGGGCCAAGGACAATCGTCCGTTTGAGCATATACGTCCCATCGGCCAGAGGTGTAATATCAAAGTAAATGTCAATGCAGCCGCTTAGGAAGAATGCGCTGCAGAAGATAGCAAGAAGAACATATTTCATCGCCTCGTTCTACAATGGGCTGTTGATAATGGTTCAGGCGGTTACCACTGGGTAGGAGGTCTTTGAATTGTCATTCTGAGCAGCGCGAAGAATCTGAGCATTCAGCCGGCGAATCTTGAGATTCTTCGCTTCGCTCAGAATGACAACCTTTAGTCATTGTCTATAGGCGGAAATCAATGAGAATTATGAACACTGACTTCTATTGCTTTTGAGTGAGTCCGTTTTACTACCATGGCCATATACGGAGGGCAGCGATCAGGGTATTCCTTTGAATTAACGGCAATGCCTTCGATGATACCTTCAT
>DASTAO010000138.1:0-3844 GCA_035712525.1 Kapaibacterium sp. (SeqCode) | reverse complement strand
GATGCTGATCGTGGCAATGTTAACGTCGGGAAGTTTAGTCGTATCGGCATCGGCAACCGGTAAGGATATTACCAGGTTGCTGTTATCGGTCTTGAACTTCGCTGTGAGCATGAAGAACGTCAGCAATAGAAAGCCGACGTCAACCATGGGCGTCATATCAAGCCGGAAACCGTGCCGTTTTAGTTTAGCTTTTGACATTGGTCAGTAGCTTAAGCATTTGATTTACCGAGGAAGCGGGTCTTGATCGTCTCAAGCAAGTTGAGCGATGCTTCATCGATGAGGTACGTAAACTTGTCGACTTTATTCGTAAAGAAGTTATAGAAGACAATAGCAAGAATGGCGCCACCGATTCCAAGTGCCGTATTCCAGAGCGCTTCGGAGATACCAGTTGAAAGCTGTGAAGCTGCTGCACCTCCGCCGCTTTCACCAAGAGCGCGGAAGGAGCGAATCATACCCATAACTGTTCCGAGCAACCCGATCATCGTCGAGATCGAAGCGATCGTTGAAAGAATAACCAAATTTTGCTCCATGAGCGGGGTTTCGAGCATCGTTACCTCATCAAGAGTCTTTTTGACTTCTTCGGTCTTCTGCTCGGTCGTTAGTGTAGTGCTATTGCGAATATCTTTGAAGCGTGAAACTCCAGCGCGCAGAATATTAGCAACACTACCCTTTTGCTGATTGCAAAGATCGAGGACAGCATCGAGGTTGCCGTCGTTCAGGTGTTTTTCAGCTGTATGAAGAAACTGCTCGAGATCTTTTTTCCCCTTTGCCTTTGAGAGGCTAAGAGTCCGCTCGATAACGAACGTTACGATCATAAGCGAAAGCGAGAGTAGGACACCGACGAGTGCTCCGCCCATGTACATAAGCCCAAAGATGTTGCCTTTGGCTGGATGTTCGCGGGCTGCATCGGTGAAGTTGCCTGGATTGCCAAGCACGAATTCCCAGATAGCCCATCCGGCGAGAATAGACAACACTATTACCAGCGCCACGAAAGTGGAGTTCTTTTTCATACGTAGGTTAACTTAATAAAAAATGAAATACGTGAATTAAAAGCCGTTTAAATCCCAAGAACACAAATATACGTCCTGAGTTTTACCAAATCGTTAACTTTCTCCCCTGAATTGGGAACGTGTGATAACACACCACCTGCCTCTCGAATTTCATAAAACTCTGCCCCCATCGGCACATCGATGCGGTCATTTTGAGACTGTCCCGTAGCGACACAAAGCAATTCCCCTAAGATACTTGCAAATTCCCCCTCCTTGGCAAGGAGGGGGCTTATTTAGGGGGGGGGATGGTTGCGATTAAAAAGCTATTCCCTCACCAACTTAACAGTCCTCACACTCCCTCCAATAGTAGATACCCTCGCATAAAGCGATCCCTTCGGCAGCAATTTCCCATTAAGCTTCCACCTGACATCCCCCGAGCTAAAGAACTCATTCTCCGAATAAACCTGCTTACCCAACACATCAAATACCTCCAACCGAAGCATCATCGCATCGGAGATCGTTGTCTCAAGAGTGGTCTCATCGGTAAAGGGATTCCTTGATGCATAAAGCTGATCAAAGTTCATGGTATTGAGAGGATGAGTTCTAACTACGGCAAACTCGGGACCTCTTAAAATAGAGAAACCAATACTATCAATACTAACTTTCGCAGTATCAATAGGCACTTTAGTTGTATCGTTATTGTCCTTCCAAGCCCTCCATTGGCGATCACGATAATTTTGTCTATCTTCTGAAAACAATTTGGTCTGCTCAGGGCAGCGATTGTTCTGAATCAAAAAATCTAAAACACTTACAATGCCGTTAAAATCTTCACCTTTACCTGGCACTAAATAAGCAAAAGATTGTAAAAGACCAAATATATCAGCGCAGTAATAAGCAGTATCAGAATTAAGGTACAATACTTTTTTTAACCAATATCGGTATTCGAGCCAACGGTCATTGGCAGTATCCATATCACTTACGCATGTATTCAGACTGCCAAACGCGCGCCAAGCATATCCAAAAGGAGGTCTCCCTGAATCAAATGGACAATGTTCAATATACATTCGCAAAGTGTCATATGCTTTTCTATAACTAAGCCTATCTCCATTCAATGATAGATTATCGCCTCGTGTTGCAAGGACTTCGCAAGTATCAAACTCATCTTCAGCAGTTAAAAAGCTTACCTCACCTCCCTTATGGCCTATTTCCTGATTATTTGGAGCATCTAACCCTTTACCGCAAGATGGTGTCGTGCCTACTGATGGAGCAGAATTCTCTTGCTCTGCTGGGTTAGGATATGGGCAATTAATCAATGGCTGAGGATCATTTGATTGATTCAGGTCATATTTAGTAAATGTCCCATATCCCCAAAAGTTTTTATTAAAGCCAATAAAGGCAGTGCTCGTACCATTGGTTCTAACTAATTTGTTGGTCATATTATATGCATCGGAAACAATAGAATTTCTTCCAAACGTAGATGTTCCGGTGTTACTTGTTCCCATATACATTGAAAAAGCTCGTGCTTCAATTTCTGCATGATTAGTTGAATTGAACGTATTATTATGATCAATAGTATCAAATGCGGCATAGTTATCATCATCATTATGAATTCCGGAAAGGTCAATAATACTAAACTGTGTATTCAAACTAAGCCCGCAAAAAATATTTTCACTATATCTTGAAAATAAAATGCGGGGTCGCACATTTGGAGTTTCCGCAATTATATGCCCAATATCATTACCTGTTACTTGATTCATCTTAGAAATACCGTCCCAATACCTTACAAAAATCCCAGCCCCTGGCTCATCAACTGAGTTTGTTACACATGATGATATAGAATTGCTACATAGGAAGCTATTACTTTTGTTGTCGCTAGCCCCAGTTGAAAGAACTCCATATTTGTAACCAAGGTCGTAAATCTTATTCCCTTTGACTAAAGCACTTGTATTTACCAGATTAACAGCATTGAATATCTTCGTTCCAGAAATGGAACCGGATAGATTATCGCTAACAGAATTATTTTCAATAGTAATTTTATCAAAATCATTTGAACGACGCTGACTAAAATCAGAGAAAGTAATAGCATGTCCTGAAGGAGCACCCTGATGGTAAAATGAGCTACCACTGATATTAATACTTCCATAACTATTACCCGATTTAGACCAAGTAAAATCAAGCATATTGCCTTCAACAAAACTAATATTTGACCCATTCACAAAAGTAAAGTCGTGGGTTGGGTTAACAACTGTAATTCCCCAGCTCATTGCTACAAAGTCAAAATTAACTTTCCTATATGGAGCCAAAGATATAGGGTCTTCCTTGAAATCGATATTAGCATGAAAGACCCATTTCGTCTGATCACTGCCAGTTATATTCCCTGGGGAAAATGCGGTGCCACCACTCGCTATAAACTCGTCATTAGGCAACGCAGGAGAGCCACTATATAAAGGCGATGTAACTGTAATAAGTGTTGTCTTGGGGAGAGGAGAGGACGAAGATTCTAAAGAAGGTGTCCATGCATCGACTAATGAGTGATAGATAGAAACCTTTCCATGAACGCTCATTTTTGCATCCGAGGATTGTTCATGCCAAAATTGTATCATACCATCGGAACCATCTAGAAAGTAATAATCAGGGATTACTAATGTAGAAAGGCCATGAATACGTAGCCGAGTATTAGTAATCCAATAGTGGTTGTCACCAATGATACTTCCGTTTAATTTGATTACACCAATTCCGATCAAATTAGAATTTCCAATATATTGTGTATTCGAGGTGCTGAGTGGGGCAACTCCATAGTAGTCGAATTTACAACCAGGATTAATAATCAATTTATGTCCTAGATCAGAAAATGT
>DASTAO010000137.1:0-4758 GCA_035712525.1 Kapaibacterium sp. (SeqCode) | reverse complement strand
CCCACCCAGTACCTTTTCGGAAGAGGCAACATACAGTATATCCTCAGAAGACGGAAGCGCAATATTATGTTCCTGCATCAATTGCTTATTGCCAACGAGCAATCTTGCATTGTTTACAACTCCGCTAACACCCTTACCTTCAATCGATGTGAAATGAGTAACAGATTCAGTAGCAATGTTTTTTGAAGAGGCATAGTCGATAAGCGCTTTAGCTATCGGATGCGAAGAATTACGTTCGAGGCTTGCGACGGATGAAAGCAGTTCGTTCTCACTCGTACCGTTATACACTTTAACCTTCGCAACTTCCGGTTTAGCAAGCGTGAGAGTACCTGTCTTATCAAGAATGATCGTATCGAGTTTCGATGCCAACTCAAGTGCGCTGCCTTTGCGAACGAGAATGCCTTTTTCCGAAGCAGTACCGGTCGCAACCATGATCGCTGTCGGTGTTGCCAAGCCAAGCGCACATGGGCAGGCAATGATAAGCACTGAGATGAATGGTACGAGTGCAGTAGAAAATTTATCGGTAGGCGAAAGGATGAACCAGATCGCAAAGGTGAGCAGAGCAATGCCGATGACTCCGTATGTAAAATATCCACTGACCTTATCGGCAATTCTCGCGATCGGTGCTTTCGTCTCCTGAGCCCGCTCGACGAGGCGGACTATTTGTTGTAATACTGTTGCTTTACCGATGCGAGTCGCTTCGATTTGAAACACTCCTTCGGTAACAATCGTCGAGCCAATCACTTCTTCCCCGACCGTGCGATGTGCCGGTTTCGACTCTCCGGTTATCATCGATTCATCGATCGATGCCGAGCCGCTGGTAATAACTCCATCAACCGGTATCTTCTCGCCGCTGCGAACGAGCAGCGTATCACCAACTCGCACATCTTCAAGCGGGACGACCGTATCGATCAAATTACGGACAACCATTGCTGTTTTCGCTTGTCGATCTAATAGTGCTCGCATCGTTGCACCAGCTTTTCGCGAGGCACGTAATTCCATAAGCCCACCAAGCAGAACCAGTGTAACGATCGTCGTTGCCGCCTCGAAGTACGGACAAAGCATCGCACTATGCGGCAGCGCATCCGGGAAGATCGTAACGAAGGTGCTATAAAGATAAGCCGTCACGACACTCAGCCCGACAAGCGTATTCATATCCGGTGCACCGGCGCGGGCAGCTTTGAACCCATTAATATAAAAATGTGAGCCACACCACAGGACGACCGGAGTTGCAAGAATAAGTTGTATCCAGTTGCTGCCGGCAAATTGCAGATCGAGCATACTGATAGTGAATACCGGAAGCGTGAGGACAAGCGAGATAAAAAATTTCAGTCGTTTATTTTTATAGAATGCATCACTTTCTTCAGCATGATAATCGTGGAGATCTTCGACTGGAAGCTCAACTGCTTTATAGCCGATCTTATCGACAGCACTTTTAATAGAGGTTAAGGTGATGGAGGTGGGGTCGTAGCCGACAACAGCTTCACCGGTAGCAAGGCTAACCGATGCTTTGCTAATCCCAGGAAGCCTTTTGATCGCCTTTTCAATATTCGTGGCGCAGGCAGCGCAATCCATTCCTTCAACGAGGAAGCGATCTTCTAATGCTGTTGTAGTGCTGCCGCTCATGATACGAGGGCTTAGAGTGCGATGGGTTGCGGGATCTGATAACCGACAGCCTCGACGGCTTTTCGTAAGGCTTCGATAGAAACAGAGTCAGGATCGAAGCTGATAAGCGCCTGCTCATTAGCCAGCGATACTTCGGCATCGCTGACGCCTTCAACATTCTTTAAAGCATTCGTAACACTCCTGACGCAGCCGTTGCAGTGCATTCCCGATATAGGTATGGTTTGAGTCGTCATATTACCAGATAGTCTTTATTGCCTTACTCTTACGCAAATTCTTGTCCGCGGTAACAAGGGGAGCATCGAGAAAAACCGCGGTAGCAGCAATGAGTCGGTCGCCAGGGTCTGAATTTACTTCCGGAGGGAAAGAAGCAGCTATGTCCGCAATTGCTGGGGTAATGTCGAGCATTACATATTTGTATGATATTAAAATATCATCAATAAATTCACGAAATGGTGCTTTAATATTGAGGCGACCCCGACGCATTAGCCAGGCAATTTCCCAAATCGAGACGGAAGAAATAAAAAGACTATCACTCGAGAAAGCGTCTTCTATAGTATCTTTTGCTGCTTTGGTAAGATGGGTACTACCCTCAGCATTCCATACGATTGCACAAGTATCTACGACGGCGATCATTATCCAAGGTCGAATGGATCGTTAGGGTCAAAATCTTCCTTCAAAATATTCCATTGCTCGCTTGGGGGAGAGACTACATCACCAATCCAACTGGTTTTCAGCAGTGCCTTTAGCCGCTCTCTGGCTTGCTCTTGTTCTTTCGTTGGAGTGGTAGCTATAAATAGAACCTTCTCATGCGATGTTACCGCGATCTTAGTACCGCGTTTCATCTTTTTTACATAAGCAGGCATATTAGCCCGGAATTCCGATATCGGTACAGTAAGCATAGTATTTTGTACAAATATTTTGTACAAAATGTTTCACTTACTTATCCGCCTCACCCATGATCGGATCGAGCGAACCGATGATCGCCACAACATCCGAGATCATTGCGCCTTCAAGCAACCTCGGCAAACCCTGCAGATTCACAAAACTTGGTGAGCGGATCTTGCTGCGCCAGGGAAAACCGGTGCCGTTCGATTTTAAGTACCAACCGAGTTCGCCCTTCGAGCCTTCGATCGCACTGTAGCTTTCAGCGATAGGTGGCTGCTGGCCGAAGTTGATAAGCATAAAGTCATTGATAAGATCTTCCATATTCGAATAGATCTCACCTTTTTTCGGCAGGACGTTCTTCGCGTCAGTCGACATCACCTCGCCTTTTTCGCGCTCGAGTAAGTCGAGGCATTGGCGAATGATCTTGATGCTTTCGGTCACTTCATCGAAACGAACGAAGTACCTCGCAAGCGAATCGCATTCGCTGCGAGTGATAACCTTAAAATCAAGTTCAGGATAGATGAGATATGGCTGATCGCGGCGAAGATCGTATGGAATTCCAGAGCCGCGTAAACACGGACCTGTCCAGCCTACATCAAGCGCTTCATCAGGTGGCATGATGCCAATGTTCTCGCAGCGTTCGATGAAGATGCGATTCTTATGAAGCATCTTTGCGATCTCGCCCGTTGCTTCCGGAAGTCCGTTTAGGAAATCTTTGATCATCTTGATGCCATCGCTGGTGATATCGAGCGAGACACCACCGATACGCATATAGCTAACGGTGAAACGAACACCCATGATGAGATCGTAGATATCATAGATCTTCTCGCGTTCGCGAAGAGCCCAAACGAACACGGTAAGAGCACCGACGTCCATCGCGAGTGCACCGGCAGCAAGTAAGTGGGAGCTGATACGCGCAAGTTCGCAGCAGAGCGTGCGAATGATCTGTGCGCGGCGTGGGACTTCAATACCCATCAACTTCTCGACCGCCATTGTATAAGCGACGTTATTGGCAACCGGAGAAATGTAATCGAGCCTATCGGTATGCGGTATGAACTCGTGATAAGTCATGTTCTCGGCGAGCTTTTCATAGCCGCGATGCAGGTAGCCGAGTTCGCATTCGGAGGAGATGATCATTTCTCCATCGAGCCGCAAACAAACACGAAGCACACCGTGCGTTGCCGGATGCTGCGGGCCCATGTTCAGGATCATTTCATGCTCGAGCGCATCTTCTTCGTAATCGACACTCGTCTTTTTGCGAAGGAGCGCTTCGATGATCTTCTCTTTCGGCGCATCGGTGCGCAGATACCGTTCTTCCTGGATCATGGACTTAATTGATTCTCGTTTTCAAATGTTCGTCGATGGGTAATGGGATGGAGCCCGGTACTCCCATAAGCGGAAAATCTTTGCGCATCGGATGATAGGTAAAATCATCCGGCAGATACATCCTTCTCATATCCGGATGTCCGGTAAAGATCACACCGATCATATCAAAAGCTTCGCGCTCGTTCCAATTCGCTCCGCTCCAGATACCGGTGACGCTCGGAACATGCGGATCGCGTTCTTCGCAGCGCACTTTAATGAAGATGCGCTCTTTCGTTTCGGGGTTACGAAGATTATAGGTGATCTCGAATCGCTCTTTGCGTTCGAACCGGTCGATCGAGCAGATATCGATGAAATGGGTAAAGCCGAATTGTTCTTTCAAAGCTTTTGCAGCCGCAGGAAGTAGTTCACGCGAAATCAAAGCACAAGGAGTGCCTGTAATATCAATAGCCGTGAACGTAAAATTCGGCAGCGCAGTGGTGAGTTGGTCGAATGTGAACATGGTTACTTAGCTGAACAATCTTGAAATGGGCTTAGTGTCATTATCATTGGATTGGTCTAGGAGGTTTTTATTTTTATTCAAGGCGAAAAAATTTTGTTATCAGCAGCAATCAGTTCATATTCTTTTGTGCCTCAAATGATATTCTATGAAATAACCGAGAAATAAGAAAGCGATAAGTATTTAAGAATTTTCTAATATTTTATTGCCATTATTTTCACTGTTCTAGCAAATAACTGTACTTAGAAAAATTACGCACATTTTATTCACATATCAATTATTTATGATATTTAAATTTGCATTTATATGAAATATTTCGTATATTTGCATCAAGTAAATCATGCACGTAGAGCCGGAGGAATCCGGCTCTTGTCTTTATAAGAGAAGATTGGTGTGTGGTGCACAATTATAATGTTGAAAAATAA
>DASTAO010000136.1:0-9560 GCA_035712525.1 Kapaibacterium sp. (SeqCode) | reverse complement strand
CTATTGGCCTGAGTATGTCTGGTGGATTAAATTTTCTTGGCGGTGGGCAGGACAATGATATTGAAGGGCATGACAATGTGTTAGGCGGTGGAGAAAATAATAACATTCTATCAGGGTGGTCATTCATTGGGGGAGGTAGAAATAATTCTATTGATTTGACAACTGGCAGCATAGCACCCGAATTCTCTGCCATCGTCGGTGGTGACGATAATCACATTCATGGCGTCAACGCCATCGAGAATTCCTTCATTGGTGGCGGATTAACCAATACTGTAACCGGTAATTTCTCATCGATAGTTGGTGGGACGGAAAATGCCGTCGTAGGTGATAATTCTTCCATTCTTGGAGGAGAAAATAATACCCTCACCGGTGCCCACAGCGTTATCCTAGGCGGACAGGAATTAAATTTGACTGGCAACAATAGTATTGGATTCAATGCATTTGTTAGCGGGTCACCAGGAGGAACATTTACTACCACTGCGAATAATTCCTTTTTCCTTGGCAATGTAGATATTTTAATAGCTAATAATGGAAATGTAGCTCATAAACTTGAGTTTTTTGAGCCAAGTAGTAGTGGTACTTTTTTCACATCGTTCAAGGCAGGAATAATGTCGACGGATGTTGAATATGTTTTACCAATATCTCAGGGTGCAGCAAACAGTATTTTAACTAACGATGGATCAGGCACACTGAGGTGGGATGATGGTTCAACATTAGGTGATTGGAAAATCACAGGTAATAGTAATACTGATCCGGCTACCCCTACTTTTAATTTTTTAGGCACAATTAATAAAAAATCCTTAGAATTTCACGTCTTTAACAGTAATGGCTCCACTGAAGGAACAGGCAGAGTAATGAGATTTGAACCTATGACGGGGCCTGGAAGCAGTCCTAATATTATTGGTGGGTTTAGTATCAATGGAATTGCCTCTGGAGGTATGGGGAATGTTATTTGTGGTGGGGGAAGTATGAGTGCGACAACACCACTAAGAGGGGTGAACACCGTTGGCGGTAACTTCAACGTCCTTGTTGGAGGTAATGACAATGTGATAATAACAGATATCGTATCACCTTCTCCAACTGACTTTTGTTTCCTTGGTGGTGGGCTAAATAATACCATAGACGTAGAAATTCCTGATATTGATTCTTCTAACTTGTATTCGGTATTAGTAGGTGGGTATAACAACCATATTTATGAAAGAGGTACATTTGTAGGTGGTGGTGTACGAAACAAAGCAGAGGAAGAGTTTTCTGTTCTTTGCGGTGGAAAGGATAATCATAGCAATGCCGGGTATGCAATAATTTGTGGCGGAGAATTAAACATCGCTACTGGAGTAAAATCCTTTATTGGTGGTGGCACTTCAAATAACACAGATGCTCAAAGTAGTGTTATTGTTGGCGGGACTAAAAACACCATTGGTTCAAATGGGGCTGGAGCATTTATAGGTGGAGGAGGTGAAGAAACTACTGGTGGAACACCCCATACTTTTAATAAAGTGACACAAAGGTTTTCAAGTATTGTTGGCGGAGCTGGAAATTTAGTTGAAAGACCATATGGTATAATATCTGGTGGCGCAGATAATACTATTACCGGTCCATCATCTCCAGCAACAAAAAAAGCCGATTTTTGCTCAATCGGTGGTGGAGAGGCTAATCTTATATCTACTAATCTAATAGACAATGTAGATGTAACCCATGCCACGATCCCTGGAGGTGATCATCTAGTTGCCAAAAGCTATGCTCAAACAGTTATGGGTTCATTTAATACGAACCGAAGTAAAAGCATATCAGGAACCGTGACCGGTGATGATCAATTGTTGATAGTTGGCAATGGAAATGCAACCACCTCTTCTAATGCCTTTGAAGTAACATATGATGGGCGTAGTCAAGTCTTTAATGTTAATGGGAATGGTGCAACCAGCGTACAAGGTGGAACATACCGTGATAACACTATAGAAGCTTGGGGTGAATGCATAATAACTCAAGTAGTCCCAACCGTCGTGTTCAGTAATAAGACTTTTGGATGTACCGTAGCACCTGTGTTGCCCGGTACTGGACTTTATAGGGTAACAGTCAATCTCAAAGAGCCAGTAAACAATACTGCAATGACCCTTACAGACGTTTCTGTAACTGCAACACTATACAAGGGTAATCTTGATGGTGGGGGATGCTATCACATCCAAGTTGAAAATAAAACTGCTGCCGCTGGGTCATGCCAGTTTGACATTCGGATTCGAGATCAAAATTGCAACCAGAAAGATAACTCCTTTATGTTCCATGTAACAGGAAGATAATTTGTAAGAACAAAAATGAAGCAGAGAAAAAATAAAATGTTAATTTGCAAACGAGGGAGAGTTCTTCTCTGCTTCATTTTTTTATTTCTTATATTTACAAATATTTCTTATGCACAATGGAAAAAAATTTACGATTTTGGGAAACCTATACTTGTTGTATATTTTAAGGAAAATGCTTCTTCGCCAAATGATGGTTTTATAGGCATCACTGATGGCAATGGAGCAAATCCAAATAAAGTTTGGAGAACTATTGATGGCGGGAAAAATTGGAGTGTTGCTAGCCTCACACAGTTGCCGTCTCAAGGTTATATTGATGCAGGTTGTTTTACATTTAAAGATTCATTGCAAGGGTGGTTTTCTGGTGGAGTGTTTAATTCACCATATGGGGTTTATGAAACAATAGATGGAGGTAAATCCTGGAACTCTCTCTTAAGAGGTAACATTGGACCAAGTATTTTTTATGTACCATCCACCAATTTACTTCTTTGCGCCGTTTACGCAATAGATAAACTTCCTTTTCTTTTTTCTATGGATGGAATAAATTTTGCGAGTGCTCCAGCATATTCGGGTACGAGGGGAGGCCTTGGTCTTACCTTCTCGGATGACTTACATGGAATATTATGTTCTGGGGATCCTTCAAATGGAAAGAGAACAGAACTATTTTATACTGAGGACGGAGGCCTCACTTGGCAAGCAGGTGATTCATGCTATGAGTTCTACCAGCCTATTGGTATTTCAAAATCTCAAACTTTTTTTGCAATTTCAGAGCTTAGACTTGGTATTAATAGAATGCTTAGATCTGACAATGGTGGAAGAAATTGGCATCAAGTTTATCAATATCCAAATAATATCTTCCCTTCTGTGACTGGGTGTATGCAGGCGGGGCTTAGTATGACGCTTTTTTTTCAATCTAGTCTACCTTCGGATGGTATCATGATGTCACTTGATACGGCAAAAACATTTATTCCTATTTGTGGCCCAGCAAATGACGTAGATACTCGCTTTTATGTCCGTGATAGTTTTATTTATGCTGGCGACAATCAGGGAGGTCTTTGGTTAAACACAACGGGAATCGGCTCTAATTCAACCCCGCAGTTATCAAACATTAATTTTGCATTCCATTCCGACGGCTGTCATACTATTGACACAGCAATAATCATTACTTTTTTTGATTCCTGTAATGGCGTACAAGCTGATTTAAAGGAGATATCAATATCCGGGTCAAATCAATTTTCTCTAATTGGGAATGACAGTATTAGAAAACTCCACAAGGATGATTCATTGGATGTGAGATTTGATCCAACAATTATCGGAAGTGGAAGTGCGAAACTCCATTTAAGATTTCATTTAGGGTTTAAGGATTTTGATACTACAATTTCTTTAATTGGGACGACTTCTTACAAACAACCAACACCTCAGATTTCATCAGCTACTCTGAATCTGAAGCCATTTGGTTGCAAATCAATAGACAGCGTCATTACTCTTACTTTTTTTGATTCCTGTAGTGGAATTCAAGCTGATTTAAAAGGTATTTCGTTGCTTTCTGATGGCAAGTTCTCAATCGTATCTGGAGAAAATATAAGACAGCTTCATAAAAATGATTCAATTGTAGTTCGGTATGACCCACAGGTATCAGGAAGTGACACTGCATTCTTAAAGCTTACTTTTCATCTTGGGTTTAAGGATTTTGATACAACGATAACGCTCACCGGCAGCGGCAGTAGCGGTGCTGAGCGAGTATCCTTTTCGATGGGGATGGCTGATAGTGCTTTTACCGGGGCAACGATCGGTGTGCCCGTCTTTGTAAATAAGAGCATCAGTGGCAGAGGATTGACGAGCGTTTCGTTCGATCTGAAGTATAATGGTGATCTGCTCGAATATGCCGGGTGTAGCGTGAAGGGTGCAGGAGGGAGCGCAAGCGGGGACGCATGCGCCACGGGTAGCCCGATCGTTTCGGGAAAGACTACCACGCTGCCGGTTACGATAACGGGTACTGATATTTCGCTCGATTCCCTTATTCCGTTGATCGACTTTACCTTTCATACGTTCCTGACCGATACGAATTCGACCGAGATCGCGATGACAAATCTGAAATTGAACAACGGTGATCCCGATTATGCGAATTGTGTTCTTTCTGCCGATACCACCTCAACAACCTATAAGAATATTTATCGTTGTACCGAGCCAATACTGGAACAATTTCTAAAGACAAAAACTGTCCTCTTCATCACCTCGATCCGTCCGAATCCGGCTGATAATAATATCGAAGTTGGTTTACTTTCCCCATCCGAGGAAGCAGCTGAATTAGATTGCGTTAATGCTTTGGGCAATGTTTGCTTTTCGCAGAAGATCATCCTGAAGCAAGGGAATAGTTCTTTGCCGGTTTTAGTAAAAGAGTTGCCTTCCGGGCTATATGTCCTCAGAATTCGGACGGCAACGCAGACGGTAACGCAGTCCTTTTTGAAGGATTGAGCGTTGGTAACTTGTGGAAAACAAAAGTGAAAAGTATATAAATATTCTTTGGAGATAGCGGAAAAATGTCGTATATTTGTAGGTGGTAATATGAGCACCGTTTGAGAAAGGATAAAGGCTGAGGGATGAAGGATGAAATTGTTGGGTACACTAATTACGTGTGTGGTGCACAATTAAAATGATTGTTTATAATGACTTCCAGACCTACTTTACGACTTGAGCACCTCGACAATTGATACCTGACCTTCATTTTTTCCAAACCAGGGTACGGCTATGCTAATAATAGCCAACAGAAAAACGACAGTAATTACCGCGACCCAGACCCCAGCTTTGAAGAGTCTAAAAATCCACAAAAGCCATGGCAGGCCTGAATTTTTTCGTATTTTTGTACCAACGGTATCAGAGCAGATACATTTTATTAATTATTACGCTTAGAAATGAATACTTCTATTGTAAGAAAACTTTCGTATTTTTTATCGATGATGCTTGTCGTCGCCTTGATCAGTTGCGGTGGCAAGAAGACTGAGGAAGATGAGACTGGTGAAGATAAAGAAGGCGCAGCAGCCACCACCAATGCAGTCTATCCCGATCCGAATGGCGGTACCATCAGTGGTACTGTAAAGCTTGATGGCGCTGCACCGGCAAACAAGGCGATCGCCATGGATGCCGATCCGGTCTGTAAATCAGCTCATGCAAAGCCGGCAATGGAAGATCATTGGGTTGTTGGCGATGGCGGCGTTCTCGCTAACGCATTTGTCTATATCAAAGATGGTCTTGGTGGAAAGACCTACGCACCGGTTGGTGGCGATGTAACGCTCGATCAGCATGGGTGCCAGTATGAGCCGCATGTATTCGGTGTCATGGTAGGCCAGAAGATCATTGTTAAGAATTCAGATCAGACCCTTCATAACATCCACGCTCACGGCGAAAAGAACGAACAGTTCAACGAAGGCCAGCCGGCCGGTTCGCCGAACAAAGAGAAGACGATGGATAAAGTCGAAGTCATGGTCCCGATCAAATGCGATGTTCACGGCTGGATGAATTGCTATGCTGGTGTTCTGAACCATCCGTTCTTCGCTGTTACGAAAGCCGATGGCAAGTTCGAGATCAAAGGCGTCCCGCCGGGTGATTACACCGTAACGGTATGGCATGAAACCCTTGACGGCAAAGGCGTCAGTGTTGACCAAAAAGTAACGGTCGCTGCCAAAGATAGCAAGACCGTAGATTTTGCTGTAAAAGCGCAGTAATGGGATTTTTCTCTCGCACAACAAAAAGCCGGCAACTCGCCGGCTTTTTTGTTTTAAAGGGCAAATTTTTTTCCTAAAATAATATTTGGATTTTAGGGGTTTGTGTTGTATATTTGAAGCAGTGGTGATGAGGAAACACCGCCACTTATAATTTATAATTGCAATTTTGACTGGTCATTCTCTCAAAATTTGCTTCAAATTGAATTACATCCATAGGAGAAACCTGGTTATGAAAACGCATTTACTCTTCCTTAATTTCTGTATCCTTGTTGTATTAGGTGTGCTCCCTGCTTCACTTTTTGCACAGTACCCTTATGTTCATTATGAGCATGTACATGATGTTTCGTTTATTACTGACATGAATGAACTTCAATGGGTTACAGGAATGGCTACTTCAAATTTAGGCTCTTTTGTTATTGGAAGACCTCATGAAAAATTAAGGTTGCTTGATAATGAAGGTGGGCCAATAGCTAAGTCTTCATTCGGAATAACTTCTACTCATGGAGAAAAAAACATTGCGGTCGCAACTAATCATCTTTCGCAAGTTGCTATCGTTAGCGTTCTTGAGGAGGGTACTGCTCAGCAGCGAACTCAATTAGCAGTACAGATTTTGGGGAATGATCCAAGTCTAGGTCAAATTAATATGAATTCGGCAAATATAATGAGCAGTACCTTGCCGGACTATGCAAAAAAATTTACTTTTCCGAACGGTCCTTCATCATTTGTTACTATTAGTCATTTAGAGGCAGTAATGAATGATAAGTATGTATATATCACTTGGTGTCAAACTGGCGGAGTTGAAGGGGGATGCACCTGTGCTAGTTCAATACCAAATGCAACTCATTATGGCTATGCTGTTTTTGATATTAGTCTTCGTGATTGGCGATTTCAACCTGCATTAATCCCTGACCCGACTCGATTAGGAATGCTTGCAGAAGGGATAAGTGCCCCATCAGTAGCTTGTAACCGTTGGGATGAATCGACTGATCAATGTTTGATTGCCTTTGCTTATATTGACCTTGTAGGCTTTCCAACTATTCGTCACAGAGCAGCGACGTTTAATCCATTTGTAAGTACAACACAATGTCAAGGGTTAGTAGAACCAGTTAATCCTCAGCAGAATGTCCTCAATGAATGTTTTTGGGTTCGTGTCGTAAATTATGATGAACCTAATGGTATATCTGGATATCACTTTTTTTACGCTTGGTATTTTCCTCTCGTAAACCAACCGACAATAAATCTCTGTCTTTTTGCTACTGACGGGACGGTTGCACCAGGGGTCAATGATATTATTGATGACAAATTACCACCCCCACCGCCATTCGATGATGATGCTTATCCAATGCCTGGAGTTGGTAACGGATATACTGATCGTGGGGCATATTTAGTATATTGGACCGATCATGTTAAACGAGCAAGCTCCTCTACCCCAAGGCCTAAGCAGGATCTAAACATTTGCTCACAATGGGGGATTGTTAGACCACTTAATGGTGCTCCATTAGCCCCTAAAAAATTATATCCTATTGGTTCAATTAGTGATGCCTTTGATGGGCCAAAGTGGGTAGATGATGTTATTGGGTTCGACCATACCTTTTTGGACGTCACACTTGGTTGCAATCAAACTGGTATCCTTGTCACATATACAGTTACCCCTTTAAATGGGAATTATACACATTTCACCTACCAAATTCGTATGGATCGTCCGATTGCTGCACATGTTCGGGAGAATACTCTATTAACAAATCAAGTAGAGTTAACCCAACCCCATTGGCATCAAATACAAGGTTTAGGAAATCCTTTTGAAATAAATGTACTACCTTCTGGAACTGCTGAGACAAAGGCTGACACTCTAAGATTTTTTAATGGTACCTTTCATGCCTTTGATGCTACGTTTATATCGTCAGCAAGATTAAATTTTGTGAACTCTCTGCCGTGGCCCCCCTACCAATGGCCTTCAATTACATTAACAGCAGGCAGTGAAGCTGCAGCTAATGATGGACGGCGCGGATACATAATAATGGACAAAGATGCTGCAATAGATTTTAATGGGCATGGAGCATATTTCTCCTCAATAGGAGCTGTTTGGAATGGGGGATTTGAATATAATGGGACAAATTTCCTAAACATGGATGGAAATAAACTGTTTTTAACCGGTAATTTTACTACTGATACTTCAGAAAAATTCCGTGCCTTGGGCTACTTTAATGCACCTTGCACTATAGTAAACAGCTCGTTAATATCAAACATGGGGCAAATACGATTTAAGGAATTTCAATTTGCTGATAATGGACCAGATGATCGAACAACCTTTAATACTGCGGGAGAGAGTGGTTTGATAGCTATTGATAAATCGATTGTCTACATGGGAAATAGAAATACTACTTGGAGTGTTCCGCAAATTGATCTGAATTCTGAACGACTTCCAGATGCCACTCATAGTATTCAAATTGAGAATAGTATTCTTTCTTCCGGTTGGGAGGATCTTGTCCTATTTGATCATCAAGCAGCTGGCTATTCCTCTCAGATTTATTTGTACGCTCCAACCTCGGTTGTATTTAACAATAATTTTATCAAAACCACCTATGTCGATATAAATACTCCTCTCGGCAATGTATCATTCAGCAATAATAAAATATATGATATTCGCAATCAATTGACATTAATTTGGTTTGGAGGTACTGGATTTCCTGATCATTACGTCGGGAGTATTACTATTAACGATAATTATGTAAAGGGAAACTTCCCATTCGGAAATGGGGATTGGCAGTCGGACGCGACAGATTTTTGGATAGGAGGCTTCATTGATAAGGATCCTATCACAGGTGCAAATCAGGTTGAAATTTCTCGAAATACTATTTGGGGTAATCGTCAGACTACAAGTCACCCATTTCAAGCTAATTGGACTGGCATTGTTCTTGCTAATGGGACAAATGCCGATGTTAAGAACAATACTATCTATAATATAGGCACGGGCATTTGGCAGTATGGGATTGAATCATCAACTGCTTTTATTTGCTCAAACAATATAGGCATAATTGACGATCCTTGTCAAACTGGCATTGGTATTAGGCAAAACGCAGGGAAAGGAGTTTCTGTATTAAATAATATCCACAAAGAAAAGCAAGGATTTTATTTCGAAGGTAATGATAAAACAACATTGATCAGCAACAATATTCATTCTAATCAGTATGGTGCTTGGTTTGAGCACCACACGCAAACCCTTTTAAATGGACTTCATACTTCGAATAATACCTATGCAGGTATGAATACATTTGATAATAACGAAGATAATTCCGTTGCACAGATACAACTACATGGGGATATTAATCAACCCCAATATCCTGCCCCAGAGATAGGGAAATTTATTACTACCGGTATAACTGAATCGGACTGGGCTCAGAATAAATTTTTGAGTACAGGAAATAGAGTTCATATAAGCCATACGTGTCAGGGGTGTTCAGCTGACGCTCATTTAGATTGGAGTGGGTCTTTAGCTTTAAATGAATGGGACGATGGTAATGGCAATGGAATACTTACCTCAACTTCG
>DASTAO010000135.1:0-4242 GCA_035712525.1 Kapaibacterium sp. (SeqCode) | reverse complement strand
GAGTATTAAACCCTTCTCCAAGCGCGGGTTATGCAATGATCATTGCTCCATACGATGCAACGACGATCGAAATTACTCCAACCTCAACAACTGCCGGCGGGCATACGGGGTATCGGTGTGGCTCAGTACAATTGCCGACAGAGCCACCGGCCTTTACTGCTACTTTAAATCGCGGCCAGTGCTATTTTTTCAAATCTTCAGCGACGGATAATTCGTGCGATCTTTCGAACTCAACCATTCGAAGCAACAATCCGATCGCTGTATTAGCTGGCCATGAGAACGCATTCATTGATGGGAGTGAAGTTGATGGTGGATTTGAAATGAGAGATTTTATGATCGAGCAGTTATTGCCGGTTGAATGCTTTGATACGACCGGATATTATGTTGTGCCGTTATTGCTGAATCCTGCTGCTGGCAATGGGGATGAGATCAGACTATTCTGCGATGGCAAGGCAACAGCCGCGATCTTCAGGACTAATAATGGTAAAGATGGTATCCCGATGCCATCTTCTCCTTACCAAAATCCTCCATCGTCTAAAACAGGCAATGATATCCCGCTTGCTTTTTATTCAACAAATGGCAAGCCCTTTTCGGTGATGCTTTATGATCAGCGGCAACAGGCATCAAATTTTTATCCATCGCCAAGCATGATGAGTATCATCCCACAATCGCGATGGAAATCAAATTATTATTGGACGGTCCAAGACCGGGAGGGGTCAGCACTATATGGAAATTATGTTAATTTGATCTGTAAAGCTTCTGATTGGAACAATGGTCAGATCAAAGTGTCGGTAAAAGGGGCTCCTGCTGTGAATATATCTTCTGCTCTATCGGTAAAAAAAACGTGGCCATTAGTAGCTGGTTCGGATCTTATTGGGGTGACGTTTTCTGCCTCCCCAGGTTCATATCATGTCTTTAGCACCAAGAACCAAACGTTTACACTGTATAATTACGGATGGCAGGTTTTCGATCCTGACGGCGATCCTCCGGAAGAAGAGTCATTCTACTATTCATACGCTTCCCCGATGGGGATGACGTATGGTGAGTTTGGCGTGCCACCATCAAGGTTATCATATACAGTAACCGATCATTGCGACCATTGGCAATTTTGTGTTACCGATTCCGGAACAGCTTCGAACGGATTACGCTACATTGAGATCTTGAATTATGATAACCCTTCCTTTCTAAAAGCACGGGCAAAGGATGTTGCCTTTGATAGCAAAAGTGATCCGTTGGGTAAAGGTGATATTATCCTTGATGGTACACCAAAAGAATTTTGTTTTTCTGTTCAAAAAAAATCTGCAGCAGCTCATGCAGTAATCGCTTTCTATGATAACTCGGGCCAGAGCAAACTGATCGACATTACCAATACCACTATTTTCCCAATTAGTAGCAGCAATGGCGATCTTATACAAAAGAGTGATACACTCTATGACTTTACTAGTACGCGCATCGATTCGCAAGTTTGTGGTATTATTGTTATTCGGCGGTCCGATACTACTCAGTCTATAGGTTTTGTGATCAGTAATGTCGTGATCACACAAAACAAGGGATTCACCATCACTTCTCCATTACCATCTTTCCCAATTACGTTATACAAAGCCGATAGCATTGTGCTTTCTGTTTGTTATACACCGAAGGATACATTCTTTCATTCTACCAGCATCCAGGTTGTAACCAATTGCCCCGATAATTTTACTTATACCCTCAGGGGACGTGGCAGCGAAGGACTCATTACTGCATCTGATGTTACCTTTAGCGATATTAAGACGGGTGCCGAAGAATGTAAGACCGTATCGGTAAAAAACATTGGGACCTACCCATTTTCTATAACCGGCTATTCGTTGGATGACCGCCAAAACTTTGCACTCAATAGCAGCTTCGTTTTATCACTTCCGATTACAGTACCGCCTGGTGCAAGCATCAGCTCCGACGTCTGCTTCCATCCACAGGATTATGGTAATTTTACGGGACGCATTGACTGGAAGACCGATCTTATCGACCAAACCCGAGTAAAGGCCTATTCCCTCCTGAACGGAAAAAGCAGTAAGCCGACAAATGGCGTCGAAGAATCGCCCACAACTGAAGTATTAGCGGCTCGCTATGAACGGGATCAGTTGATCATTAATATTCCGCCGATCTATGGGGCAGCTTCCTTTGAGCTTTTCGACATCCTTGGCAGAATGGTTGACCAATGGGAAGTTCAACCAAATGCTGAAACGACTATCGCTCATTCACCTACAAAACTTCCTGCCGGAGCCTACATCCTCCGCTTGCAGAGCGGAACAATGGTTAAGAGTTGTACGGTTATTCTTCGGTAGGACGTGGGATACAAAGCGACCTCGTTGGTTGGTGGTCGTTTGTGGCGAAAAACAGCCGAAAAATAGTTATTTTGGCTCTGTAACATTCTTTCACCGTACTGCGTACCCTATTCTCGTGCGTTCCGGGTATCCGGAATGTTTGGTGCTATACATCATCCTTTTTAGGAAGATAGCGAACGATCTTGCGATTACGACTTAACCGAAAACAAACTGCTGCAACCGCCATCATCGGCGTGGTTACTCTTGCCGGAGTAGTCTTTGCTGCCGCCCGCGTTATTCGCTATCCGGTGGCCAAGCAAGGCAAGGAGCAGCGTATCAATGCCATCATTAAGGTGCCATACGGTTCGATCGTTCTTAATTCCGGTACAGATCCAGATAAGGTCGCAATGGTCGAATCGCAGACCGACGATCCGGATGAGAACCCTTCGATGCATATCCGGTACACCGGTAATCAGACCGGCACCCAAACAACCTTGAGGATCACGTTAGGTTCTGATGAAGGAATGCTCGATAGGCCGAATGAAATAGCACGAGCATGGTATTCAAGCGCTCCGAATTTTTCTCCGATCGCATTCGGCGCAGTCCATACCGATGCCGGTTCTTTCATTCCCGCTTCTGCCTTACTCTCCGACGCTCCGAATTCCGATTACGTTTACTCCCCTGTCCCCACTGCCAAAAGCGACAATGACATTTCCAGAATTTATCTGACTCGCGATATTCCGATCTCGCTCTATGCTGAAATGGGATTCGGCGAATCGCTGCTCGATCTTACGGGGCTTGCTCTTATCGGCTCGACAATACAGACGAGCACTTCGCGCACGAGAATTGTTTCGCGCTCCCCTAACCCTACACCGATGAGTACCTTCACCGTCAATGCCGGACTTGGGGAATGTACGGTCGAAGGTATTTGTAATTTTAATTGCAGCACGTTCGATTTCACCGGAGGCGTCGGTTACTACGAACTTCGCTTCAATGGTACGCTGCAAAAGAATCTTGAAGCTTCGGTTGGTATTGGCTGCGGCAAAGTGGTATTGAACATTCCACCAGAAGCCGGCAGAGTACAGGTGCTCTACGACGATAATCTTCTTAGCTCGTTCACCTTCCAGGGTTTAGTAAAACGCCGCGATGGTTTTTATACCAGCGTCGGCTTCGATCAATCAAGGGCGCCAGTCCTTACGCTCCGTTTATCGAGCGGTGTGGGTAAGATGATTGTTAATTACCACTAAGGATTGTCTGAATCAGGATTCTCAGAATTTTGGAATTAGCAGAATTTTCTTTGTGAATCTTGGTGCTTCTTTGTGGTAGAATAAGAATATTGTATTAAGGAAACACCCAGCAATTACCTCTCTTCATTTAGCTCCCTAGGAGCGACCTGTTTGTAGAAACCCATTTATATTAATTTGCAAAGCCCCATAGGGGTGACCTGTTTTACTGCCATAGTAACAAGGCCGCTCCTACGGAGCTTCGTCTATTTTGGAAACTGGGTTTCTACAAACAGGCCGCCCCTCCGGGGCTTATTATTCTTTCACAAAGGCTCCTTGTATTTCTGTACTTTCGGTTTTGAGTCGCACAGAATATCGGCCTCTTGCAAATGACTTCGTTTGAAGGTGAATGCTGTTGTTTCCTTTGCTCAGTTGTTTCTGTTCACTTAATACCTGTTTGCCGAGAATATCGTAAATCTCTAATATCCCTTCGGTCTTTATCGGGCTTTCGATCGTAACGGTTATCTCTCCCTGTGTCGGATTCGGATTGATAGATGAAATTCTGATCTGTTCTTTGCGCAAGAGTTTTGCGATCGTATGCTCAGCGCATCGGAATTCGTAGGTATATCCGGCAGTTGCTGCTCCTTGTACTGTTGCTACACAATTCGAATAATCCGGATCGGTATTATTAAAACTTACATTGGAGAAGTTGATGCTGG
>DASTAO010000134.1:0-2520 GCA_035712525.1 Kapaibacterium sp. (SeqCode) | reverse complement strand
TAACTCGAGTGAGTTTACCGAAGGCACTGCCAGTGTGATCGATCTGATGTTCGATCAAAAGAAAGTAGCATCTAAAGGTGGTACGATGCGACTTGGGAGCTATCCTTGTATTCTGAAAAAGGGGTCGCTCGCTAATAAGATTTATAAAGACCAGTTCATTACTGAGCGTCACCGCCATCGCTACGAAGTCAATAATGAGTTTCGCTCGATCCTCGAGGAGAATGGGCTGATATTCGGTGGCGTTTCGCCGGATGGAAAATTAGTCGAGATGATCGAATTGCCGCAATCGGAGCATCCGTTCTTCATTGGTGGGCAGTTCCATCCCGAGCTCAAGAGCCGGGCGACAAAAGCGCATCCTTTATTCAGGGAGTTTGTGAAAGCGAGTTTGATCTATAACGGCAAACGCCCTCAACAGAAAAAACCGATAACAAAAAGAAAATAGTATTACCTATTGAAGCCTGTACCTAAAACGAGCACAGTGAGCCAACCCCCTCAGCTTGCTCGTAGTGAAGCCGAACATCTTCGGGCTTTGGTTCGCGAGTCATCCGAACGCACAGCTTCATCGTCCTTTGTCATCGAAGGGCCGCATTTACTTGAACGAGCTTTGGAAAGTGCACCGGCTGATATTCGCTCTGCGTATTTTACTCATGAAGCGCTCGAGAGTTTTTCAAAGCTCCGGATGCAACTTGAGAAACAAAAGATCGAGATAGTTGTCATTTCTATAAAGCAGTCCGAACGAATTGCCGATACAAAAACACCACAAGGAGTCTTTGCAGTAGTTTCGGTTGCCTCGCAGCGTAACAAACGCGAAGACCAATGTGTCATTATCTTAGATGGTGTTCAGGATCCTGGAAATGTCGGGACCATCATTAGAGCTGCCGCATGGTTTGGTGTTCGTCGGTTGATCGTTGGAAATAACTCAGCCGATCCGTATGCACCGAAAACACTTCGCTCAACACAAGGAGAGATATTCTCTGTTACTTGCGAAACCTCTGCCGATCTCGTTAGTACGGTTGCAGCGATGAAGAAGGATGGGTATCAAATCTTGACCACGACTTTGGATTCAGCAGCGTGTTCTATTTATAGAGAAGAGTTTTCCTCGAAGATCGTGATCGTCTTTGGAAGCGAGTCAAAAGGAGTTAGCCGCGAACTCGGCCGCTTAGCCGATAGGGCACTGATAATCCCCAGGATCGGAAGCGGCGAATCGCTGAATGTCGCCATGAGTGCTGCCATTATCTTAGCAGAACGGGCAAGAAAAATGAATTTCGTTTCATAATTAATCAAATCTGTAACGCCAATGAAAATGCGAAGTATATATATACAGAAACGATGTCATAGGGCTAGAAGGCAAGACGTTATTTCTGTAGGAGGTGGAAGAACCTCCCCACGGTATAAGCAAGCAACTTCTGGCAATGATTATCGTACAATAAACCACCACGGAGGTGGGCAGTTATGAAAGCTCTAACCAACATCGAAAACCTTCCCCCTAAGGAAAAAGCGCAAGAGTATCTGCAGCGTGCATACAAATTGCAAATGGCAGGTAAATTAGACGAAGCCATCGAGAATTACGAAACTTCGATCTCCATTCTTCCGACCGCCGAAGCTCATACCTTCCTCGGTTGGGCTTATAGCTTCCTCGGCAATTACGATAAAGCAATTGACGAATGCAAGATGGCGATCGATATCGATCCCGATTTCGGTAACCCGTATAATGACATCGGAGCCTATCTGATCCAGAGCGGCGATACCGAAGAGGCGATACCGTTTCTCGAATTAGCAATGAAAGCAAAACGCTATGCGACCCCACATTTCCCGCATTACAATCTGGGAAGAATTCTGGAACGCCGTGGCGATTGGTTCGAAGCACTCGGTGAATACGAAGAAGCGCTCGAACTCGAACCGAGCTATACGCTTGCTAAAGATGCGTACTACCGATTGCTTTCGTTGATGAATTAACGAACGCCTAAAAGTTGAAAGCCTTGCTCAAATGAACTCTTTGTTCATCGGGCAGGGTTTTTTTATAACATATTAATCTTGTGACCTTATGAACCGACGCGAATTTATCGAACAAAGTTGTCTTTCCGGTCTTGGTGTGATCGCCGGCATGTCCGTCCTCGGTGCGCTTGAGATCCCAACGCTTAAGGCAGCAAGTCGGGTGATGCCTGGTGGGAATCGTGAAATTCCACTTATGATCGTCGATACTCCAGAGCTACAAAAAGTTGGCGGTGCGTACCACCTGGAAATCGAAGACCTTGGTGCAAATTTATTAGTCGTCCGTACCGGCGAAGAAGAATTTATTGCCGTCGATATTAAATGCCCCCATAAGGGTTGTGAAGTAGCACTCGATCAGAAGACCAGTTCGAAGTTCGTTTGCCCATGCCATGGTTCGGAGTTCAAACTGACGGGAGAAGTAACCAAAGGTCCGGCAAAGAAAAATTTGGGTTCGTATCAGACGGTATTTAAAGACGGGGAAGTCACGATTAAATTTACCGAAAGCGGGGGCGATACCCTCTCTCCGGG
>DASTAO010000133.1:0-6788 GCA_035712525.1 Kapaibacterium sp. (SeqCode) | reverse complement strand
ATAATAAATAGGTGAGCTTGGGCGTAACAAACGATGATTTCCGGTGTTTTTACTTTGGATCATTAGCTCTCGTACACTATGCTACGCTATATACCTTTTTATTGCATTGCGATACTTATTTTGACTAGTACATGCATCGCGCAGCCAGTATGGGCTCCCGTAACTCCACCCCCGGTTGGCAAAAAGACGTTTACCATCGATGTTAACGATCAATCGTTCTTTGCTGCAACAGATCTCGAAATCTTCAGCACTTCAAATGATGGCAAAAGTTGGGAAAAGCTATCCGGCCTCCGCGGAAATCCAGGGATACATCAGTTCTGGACATCCGGGCCATACCTATATGCAACGACTGGGATTAATAATATCACCGATGCTCAAACACTCAACCGATCCAACGATAATGGTAAAAATTGGGATAGTCTTTTTGAAGGGTATGGTCGGCATTATAAGCAAAGCAATTGTTTAGTTTTTATTGGCGTATTTGATGATGCCGGTTTTACCTTTTCGTCCGATAATGGGATATCGTGGAAAAACATCAGTGATACTGCAGCTAGAAGAAGGCGAGCAAATTTTGAAATGTGTAATTCCAATTTCATCGTGTACTTCATTGATTCATTGAACCAATATTATTTACGCTCGCTCCTTTCCTCCGATTCCGGCAAGACTTGGAAAACCATATCTGATATCGGAGGAGGCCTCTCCTATGACGGCACATCGTTCTTCACCTGCTCCAGGGACGGATTCTTCGAATCGACCGATACGTGTCAGACCTGGCAACTAATAAGCACTGATATTACAAGTGAGAATTTTATCATATCGGGAAAGAGAATGTATGCCTCCTCATCGGACGGAGTAAAATACTCGATCGATCGAGGAAGGCATTGGAAGCCAATGAACGAAGGCCTCACCAATTTGCAGATCAGAGATTTTCTAATTGGCAAAGACAAACTATACGTCCGCGTAGCATCCGGCGAGCTATTCCATACAACCTTCCCATCCGCAGTGGAGGCAACCAGTCCCGAAGAGCTTTCGCTTTCTATCTCTCCCAATCCAGCATCAACCACTTGCCAAATATCTTATTCCATCCCCTCGGCAACAGTTGTTTCAATCACTATTTCCGATGCCCTTGGAAGAGTTGTTGCAACACCGATCTCCGAAAATCTTCAGGATAAGGGAGAATATGATGTTCGCTTAAATCTTAGCGATCTTCCTACCGGCATATATTATTGCCGACTATTTACTGCTGGTTCAAAAATATCAGTAGCTAAGTTTTTGAAACAGTAGGTCAGACACTCCTGTCTGACCCATTTCGGCCATAAGTAAATTATCTGATCTGTTGAAAGTGGACAGACAGGAGTGTCTGTCCTACCATAGGGGACAAAGATCGCCCTGCTCTCGTTATAGCCTCCCACAATGCCCGATCGCAAAGTCTATATCGAGACCTATGGCTGCCAGATGAATGTGGCGGATACTGAGGTTGTCCTTTCTGTGCTCAATAAGGCCGGTTTTTCGCCTACGCAGTCGCTCGAGGAGGCCGATCTGGCATTTATGAATACCTGCGCCATTCGCGAAAATGCGGAGGAAAAGGTCTGGAAGCGTCTCGATCATTGGCGTGGCATGAAACGGCGCAAACCCGAGATGGTTATGGGCGTTCTCGGCTGCATGGCCGAACATCTTCGCAAAGATCTTCTCAAGAGCGATAAGAATATCATCGATCTCGTCGTTGGGCCCGATGAATATCGCAAGCTCCCCACCCTCATCGATTCGACCATCACCGGCGGAGCCGCCGGCATCGCCGTCAAGCTATCGCGTACCGAAACCTACGACGACATCCTTCCCTTCCGCGCCGAAGGTATCTCTGCTTTTATTTCGGTTATGCGTGGTTGCGATAAGTTTTGTACGTTTTGCGTCGTGCCATTTACCCGTGGCCGTGAACGCTCCCGCTCGCTCTATTCGATCGCAGATGAATGCAAAGAACTCGAGCAACAGGGCTTCAAGGAAATTACTCTGCTCGGACAAAATGTAAATTCCTTCGACGACGAAGGCCGTGATTTTTCCGATCTGCTTGCCGCCTGTGCAAAAGCAGTCCCAAGTGTTCGCATCCGATATACGACAAGCCATCCGCAGGACTTCGATCAGAAGCTAACCGATACGATGGCAACACATGATAACATCTGCAAGTATATCCATCTCCCACTCCAAAGTGGCTCGGATCGGATTCTAAAGCTCATGAATCGCACATACACTCGTGCACATTATATGAGCATCGTCGAGATGATCAAGAAAGCAATGCCTGAAGCAGCGTTTTCAACAGACATCATTGTCGGCTTCTGCACCGAAACACTTGAAGACCATGCCGAGACAATGAATGTCATGCGTGAAGTCGAATACGAAGGCGCCTACACCTTCAATTATTCACCTCGTCCGAATACTAAAGCTTACGATACACTTGCCGATGATGTGCCCGATATCGAAAAGGGTCGTCGGTTAAGTGAGATCATCGACTTGCAGAATCAGCACTCCGCAAAGAAGAATCTTCTCGAAACTGGGAAAGAGCATACGATCTTAGTAGAAGGCCGTTCGAAAAAGAACGAAGCCGAATGGAAGGGCCGCACCGATACCAATAAGATGGTGGTCTTCCCAAGAATCGATGCTGAAGTTGGCGAGTACCGCAAAGTCCGCATCAACCGCTCGAACTCCGCCACACTCTTCGGCGAATTAACCGATGTAAAAGAATACACAAAGCACGCCAACCTCTCCAACGATCGCGGCGAAGTTATTTACGACCTAACGCCACTCGTTATTTCTACAGTCAATGAGCATGACCATAGTGGCATAGACCAGCCGGCGGTGATGTTGCCAATGTTATAAGAAATAAAGAACCCCACCGAGACCAGTGGGGCTATGACTATATTCATCCATTCTATTAAGGCTCATCTCAATGACACCGATCTCCTTATTTTAATATTGATAGCAATATAAAAATTACGGATAGACAATACTTCCTATTTTGGCTCTTACCAATGTTATCAAGGGATCAGAACCCTTTTCGATCGCACCTATATTTTTTACAAAATAGCCGTAGTTAGGTTCAGCGTTATGGAAAGCAATTAATTTACAGCTATCAAATTGTCCTAGCGTTGTTGAATCAGAGGCAGGGTATTGGTATAACAACCCGGGATAATGAGGTCCTTCACCGGTCATATAATTTGTCGGTGTAGCAAAATTAATATATGCAGAGTCGGTCCCTGCAATGTACCTAACCAACAAATTATTATCAACAAATCTCAGGTAGCTTGTATCGTTCTTCTTGCGAAAATAAAGGCTCGTATCGGAATAAGTAGTCATTAGTATATAATACAAATTACCACTAATACGAACAGTATCCTTGATTTCTGAACGATAAAGAGTATCCTCTGGATATGAAACTCTGTTATATATCCAAAAATTACCAACCTCCAACGGAAAAAAAGGATTGGAGTAGGTTACCACTGTCGGCTCCGGTGGTTCTGGACTATTACCACAACTTGCAATTATTACAATCCCAAAAAGCAGAAGCACTGAACAAGCAGTTAATAACGCTTTGGGTTTGAACCAACGTAAAAAATATTTTTCCATGATTTATTAATAGATCCTGGTACCAACTTTGGCTCTCGCCAAAGCTAAAAGTGGATCACGGCCTATGACTATGGGGCCGATATTCATGACATACTTGCTATACTCCAACTCGATCCCACGAAATACGATCACTTTTGAACTGTCAAACCTTCCAAGAGGCACAGAATCAGTGGAGGGATATTCAATAACTAGCCCAGGATAGCGTATGCCGTTGGTTGAATAGGTTATGCTATCAAAATTAATATAGGCAGATTCCTTTCCATAAATGTAACGGTTCAGAACACTATTGTTAATAAATCTTAGATACAAAGTATCATTTTCATGGGCTTGCTGATATGTATAGGACATGGCATATCGAAAATATTTACTACCACCAATATTCACCGTATCAATTATTGCACAGCGCAGTAGTGTGTCGGAGTAATTAAAATAACTCACGTATGTCCAGTAGTTTCCCACTTCCAACGGAAAGAATGCATTGGAGTATGTCACTGCCATCGGCTCAGCTGTCTCTGTGCTATTGCCGCAACTTCCCATGGATATTGCCACAAGAAAAACAGCCATAAATAAGAAGATAACTTTCATTTTACAATCAACACGGGCACTGATAAAAAGTTGTTGTCATGAGGAACTACACTCCGCCAAAGCCCATTTCTTATACACTCATCTCTTTCTTTCCTTCCCCCGAAGGTAATTGTTGTGTGCGTTTTTTTCATCTTCATCTCTGCGATTCCCACATGAAAAAACTGATCGTCTTACTGCTGCTTCTGGCAGCGGCTTCGGCATTTGCGCAAGGCGGAGGCTTTCGCCCGAAGTTTATCATCCAGCCGACCTCGTTGCAATTCGGTACTGTTACCGATTCGCTCGATAAGCTATTCACCATTCGAGTCGATACCGCTCAGCATTCCGATGTGAATGTGTCACTGAGCTCACCGAATACGAGTGTCTTTCGGATCATAGGCTCCATGAGTTTTACCGTGACTCAAGGAACGACAGATACCGTAAGAATTCGTTTCAAACCGACGGGTGGTCAGTTATTCCGCGATACGATCTGGGCAACGCATAATGGAGATACAACCCTTAATAAAAATCCGACTCGCATCACGATGAGCGGTAGTGGACCGGATACCCTTGTCCATATCACGATCGGTTCTCAGCTTATTTTCTTCCCCGCCACAACTGTCGGGCAGACTTCAAACCAGGTAGTCGCTATTAAGAACACCAGCTTTGTTCAAAAGCAATTAACCGGAAGTTCAGCGATCGCAAAGACACCCACTCCGTATGCGATCACCAGTGGCGGCACCTTCTCGTTGGCTCAGAATGCGACCGACTCGTTGCGGCTCAGCTTCACTCCGACTACTGGTGGACAGGCGATCGATACACTTCTTGTCACCTCGAATGCCGGTGCAACCGGTAGCACCATTTCAAAGATCATTATCTTTGGTGCAGGTATGGTTCCGGATACCCTACCAAAGATGACAGTAATGGTGCCGCAAGGAAGTTTTAATGGATTAAATTACGGTCAGCTCACGATGGGCAAGACGCTTGATGCAACAATTCGACTTATCAATACAAGCGATAGCACTATTTCACTGAAGCTGATCGGAGCCACATCACTTAGCAAAGGTAAATCATTTTCACTCGCGAGCGGTGGTGGTGCATTTACACTTGCCAGACGCGATACCCAAACGGTCGTCGTAAGATTTGCACCCGATTCCGTCGGGATGCTTCGGGATTCGCTTGTGATCACAAATAACTCCAGCACACCAATAACGAAAGTGTCACTTACCGGACAAGGTGTGGCTCCCGTATCATATCCGAAGATTCAGTTTAGCGGCCTCGCGGGTGGACAAGGCAATCGGTTATCCTTCGGCCAGTCTGATACGGTTGGCGTACCGGTCGTCAGAAGTTTTAGCTTTAAGAACAATAGCGATTTTCAAACGAAATTGATCGGCAGTGTCGGTAATCCGAAAAACCCAGAGTTCGTAGTTACTGCCGGCGGCGGTGATTACTCACTCGATTCAGGATTAACGAAGATCGTTGAAGTTACTTTCACGGCGACCGCAGCTGGCCCGATGAACGATACTCTACTAATCACTTCGAATGACAGCACTCGGTTAACTTTCAAGGTAGCATTATCAGCAAATGGAGTAGTACCTGGCAGTGGCGGTACCGATACACTACCGATCATCAGAATAAATCGCACCATCTTTGATTTCGGCAATGTGACTCAAGGAGCTACCGAACAATCGATAGCTTTCGCTGTGACGAATTCCTCTACCAACAATAAGCAGCTGACTTTCACGCTTGAATCGCCAGGATCTCCATTCCGACTTTCAAGTAGCGGATCATTTAGCTTAAATCAGGGAGAGCGAAAAACCGATACGATGTATTTTGCAACAACAACCACCGGAAATTTCCTTGATTCACTCGTGATTCTTTCAAACACCTCGGAGCAAACCAAGCGTATGGTAATTCCGGTGAAAGGAAATATCCTCAGTGGTGGCAGCTCGGTACGTGAATCAAAGCTCATTACCTCGACGTCAGTATATCCAAACCCTGCTTCTTCGATTGCTAAAGTGCAGTTCACCGTTGCACAAGAAGCAGAGATATCGGCAACAGTATACGATGTAAGCGGTGTAGCAATTCGCCATATTGGATCCGAGCTTTATAGTGCTGGCTCTCACGCTCTCGAGATCAACTGCTCCGATCTCTCGGCGGGTATGTACTACTTACAAATGGTGACATCCGATGGAGTCAAAGTACTTCCAATAGCAGTCACTAAATAATCCATTGTCATTCTGAGTGAAGCGAAGAATCTGAATTTTCAGTAGCTCAAAGGAGGGATTCTTCGCGTTGCTCAGAATGACAAAAATAAAAAAAGAGCCGGCATAAGCCGGCTCTTTTATTTTACATTCGAATAAAATTATAATCCGAGATCAGCCATCTCGCCTTCGGTAAAGAAGACCGCGAACTTAAGCATTCACTGCCTGACGAAGTCGTTCGATGAAGTTATTTGTATCAGGGACTGGAATCTGATTTGCCAGTGCGGTTTCGAGCCAGAGCTTTTTTACGATCTCCAGTTCATCTAAACAATCCTTCTCCGTTTCGGCTTGGGCAAGACATCCTTTCAATTGGGGGATCTCACCAACGAAACCTCCTTCAGGGCT
>DASTAO010000132.1:0-6860 GCA_035712525.1 Kapaibacterium sp. (SeqCode) | reverse complement strand
GATGTATTTCGAAAGCGTAAAGACGATCGGCAATTTTGTTTTATGCGGCGGTGCAGTTGGGCGGCTGATATTCGGATTGCTGCCAAGAGAGTCACCACGAAGAAAATTAAAGATACGAGCAGATAAATAAAAGGAATAATAAGTACCATCGAAACCGGTTGTTCCAAAACCGATGATGATGCCTTTATTGGGAGCACGCAGATACGATTCGTTCATCGTAATGATGTTCGGCTCGGCGAATGCGCCGGTGCGACAGGAGAGCGTGATGAAGGCTGGATATAATCCTGGGTTTACTAACGTGCCGATATCCGGAAAAAGAACATCCGTAATATTAGTTGCGCCGTGGCCAAAAAAATTAATGATGGATTGTCCTTGCTTAAAGGCCGATTGAATTTCACCGATATGGCCAACATCGATCGCATTATTAGGGTCATTTCGCAGAATGAGGGTATTTCGAACATTTAGCGGAAAATGCCTTGTACCTCCATAGAGTGTGTCATCTATTAAATGATTGGTAAGATCATGTAATAATTGATAATCACTAAACGGATTACCGCCACTTACAAAGAGGAAATTCCGATTCCAATCTGAGGGCACTTCGTTTTCATACTCAGCTAACTTTGCGAGATAGCCTTCGGCTTCGTCAACTGTTTCGACGGGAATTCTGCCGATGACAAATTCGGGTGGGTCAAATGCACCTAATGGGCCTTCGGCAAGGGTGTAGTAATAATCGGATGAAGGGACACCGAAAGTTGGGATGTAGGATTGGTGTATGGTTTTGTTTTCATCGCGCTGAGTCTCATTATTCAAATTGAATTTCGGATCCCAGGTACCGTCGCCGAATAAAGTAACGAGTGATGGCGGAGTGCCGTGATAGAAATCAAACGCATACTGAAGGAATCGTTTAATGCCTTCGGTGCCGCCTGAGCCATAATTGAAGGCATTGTAAATATCATCGACTACTACTACTTTTGTTTTGAGTGAACCCTCGCGAAAGAGCTTTAGCTTCTTTGCCGTCTCTAAAAATTTCGGGTGAGTGATGATTATATAATCGGCTCCAGCAAGGGTGTCGAGAATATCAGTCCATTTATTCGTCTGGTCGGAAATAAGATCGGGATGTAAGAAGGATGTAGTGACAGCGGCGGCAATTATTGAAGAATCGGAAGTGCCATTAGCGAGATAGGTAAACTGCGAGCCGCTATTTAAAGCTGCCGTGGATCTCGTGCGATGAGTGAGATCATAGAGTGTCGGCGAGCCTATCTGGCTTGTCAGAATGATGCTGTGAATGTCTGAAGCGGATGGAATCGAATAGAGCCACTGATTTTTTATAATAGCTGTATCGCCACTAGCTTCGAGCGGTGCAGATAACGAAACTTCGATATGATCAAGATAGAACTGATCATTTTCACCATTGCTGTTTTGCCATTGCACTTCGATAGTGTTCCAGCCTTGATGTAGCAATGATAATGGCACATCCGGATTCGTCAGGTCGAGGGTATTAAAATCACTAAAGGTGTTCAACAATACCTGGCTGCCATTTACTTTTAATGCTGCGGTATGGAAACCTAAAGTGCCTGAGGAAATGCCGCGAAGGAAGGCACGCACCAGTGCATTCTTATTGGTAATATCGGATGGCAGCGAAGGCATGAAAAAACTATCGATGACTGAGGGGATATCTTTATTAAGGAATCGCCAAATAAAGCACTCGCCTGAGACTAATGTGTATCGCTGCTTTGTCTTCGATTCATCAGCGTCGGCATCACCAACATAATAATCAAGATCACGTTCGTGATGCAGGAAAAGCTTGCCTTCGCTTATGGATTGTTGGGGTGTGCCACTTACAATATTTTCAGTATATCGTATCGGTACGGTGGAGAGCTTCGTTGTATTTGTTAACCAGTAGGCATTTGAATCGGTCTCCCAGTTGTAATACTCGTTCGGTAGGCCGGGCATTCGCTCGGCATAAAATTCTATGGCACTGATGGTGCCGTTAGCATTAGTATCGATCCAGAGCGGGACTTCCTTGCCGCGGTTGAATAGCCTGATGGTTGACGATTGAACTGATGAAATAGTATTGTTGTGTGTGCGATTTACTAATTCATCGATGGCTACGCGGTAAAGGCCTGCGCGAGTAGTGGTTAGTTTGATCGAGAGCGCCGATGGGTCGATCCAACTCGTGACCGAAGAATCGAAGCTTGGGTTCGAGACACCGAAGGTCTTTAGCTGGTTACGTTTTTTACGATCGAATGCATCTTGGAATTTTGAAACATCCTGCGGATTTGCAACCATTATTTTATAAGCATCGGCAAAGATAGGGTCGCCTTGGTCTGTGCGGGATGGGGTGCTCGGAGTATAATCGAACGAGAGTTCGCAGGTGAATTTGTTTTTTGTTTTTAAGGAAGAAAGCGCTGCGTTGTAGGAGGCGAGGGGAATGGTAATCGTAATGAATCGGATGCGTCTGAAAGTTGCCGGTTGGGAAAATGTAGTTGCTGGGTTAGCAGGGCGATAGAGGGTGTGATCGAATATTCTTGTTGTTGGCTCTCCATCTTTTAAGAGAGGAGCTGGGGGTAATAAAACATTAGTGAGCTCTTTGGTAGAAACATCGGACGTAGTGATCCTGAAATTTTTTGCTGACTGAGGTACAACGCACGTAATGACTACGGATGGAATTTCCGGTTCTCCGTTTCTTGCTGTGCTTCTAATTAGGATGCCATTAGGCAGTGCAGATTCAGTTACCCTACTCCAGCGTATAGACGAAAACGATGTAGTGCCGGCATTCGCAATATTTGCGGTATATCGGGTAGCTTCTGCTTCGCCTAGATTCCCACTGATAACGATCTTTCCGGAAGTTGGTGTAGTGCTTGAGGAAAGAGAAAATGGTTGGTTAGTTACAGCGCCGAAGTTATTAGTCTTTGGTGTTTGCTTTGGCTTAAAACCTGAGTGATGCGTTACTAGCGGTACATGGCGAGTAATAGGAATGGGACGGCGTAGCTGCGCCTGGGTTGGGGCGGCAAGAATGGTTAGGAGCGATGCAACAATAAACTGACGAATCAGCACTATGTTAGAGATAATTGTATTACGAATGAAGAACCGTTTTATTTTGTAAATAATTAGAGTGGCGCAAAAAAATGCCCTAATTCAATTTTGCTCTCGCATCGTCGTAAAATGTTGAATGAGCAGCATCGAGATATTTCAATTTTCTGAAATATAAGTCGGCGTTATCTTTGAACCAGCGGCCAAAATCGGCAAGCTCTGGATATTTCGCATCCAGAATTGTCTTGTAATAGACGCTTCTATCGAGTTCCGAGCTTTGGCGTTTGATCAAAATCAACGTATCGATCACCGTTGCAAAGTTCGCTTTTGCGAGTTCTTCGTTCCCTGCGATCTTGTCGAGAACCTGGGTATGGTATATGTACCAGATATTGCGCGTCGTGCGGGTATTGGCATTTAAGATGTCTTCAATATACCCCATTCTCGAAAAAGCACCGCTCACAGTGATAAGCCGATCCCATCCAGTACCTTGCGAAGAGTTCGCTACGAGGGCAACCGATTGAGCATTCTGAAAAGCGGTGGTACCGGAGAGGGGTTCGTAGGAATCGAAATCGAGGCCAATAATTATGTTGGCATAAAAATCAAGTAAGGTCTCGAGTTCGCGATAATTGACGCCATGTTGCAATGGCATCCCGCGGTAATATGCGAATGAGGCTTTATCGTCTAAAAAGCGGGCAATGGTCGTCACTTCATTCGAGCCGGCTAACTTGCGGGTGCTTTGGACGAACAGTTGGGAAGTGACTGTCGAACCCGAGCCGGTAATATTGAAGGTCATCGAACATTGAATTTTCTCGCCGGAAAAGTTTGTTGTCCACGAGAATGTATTGAGGTAGGCTTCGACATCTTGCTTGAAGGTCTGCCAGGTAATACGCTCTTCTTCACTGAGTGTCTGGATATTGACCGTCACTTTACAATCAAGTTCTTGAGCCATGACCGACCGCAGGCTGCCGATCAAGGAGAGGACTACGACAAGGAATAGACGAATACCGCTCATGTGATGCTTGTGTTTACCGATAAAATACGCATTAATTAATCAAAAGATTCTATGGCTTGGTTCGCTCGTTCGAAGGAAAATATAGACCGCTCGGAAAAAAAATCCGCGGACTCGATGCCGGACGGGATGTGGGTGAAGTGCCCCGATTGTAAGGAAATCCTCTACAAAAAGCAGCTCGAAGATAATATGTATACCTGCCCGAAATGCGATAAGCATTTTCGCATCGGCAGCGATGAGTATTTCAGTATCCTTTTCGACGATAGCATCTACGCCGAACATTTTGCGGGCTTAGTACCCGGCGATCCGCTTTCGTTCGTCGATACGAAACCGTATCCGGCACGAGTGACCGATGCGCAGCGTAAGACAAAGCTTACCGAAGCAATGCGGGTGGCAACGGGCTCGATCGACTTCGTACCGGTGGTGCTCGGGGCAATGGATTTTGCCTTCGTTGGTGGGTCGATGGGATCGGTCGTTGGTGAAAAATTTGCTCGGGGTGTCGATCTGGCGCTTGAACGCCGACATCCTTATATAATGATCTCAAGTTCTGGGGGAGCGAGAATGCAGGAAGCAGCGATCTCCCTGATGCAGCTTGCGAAGACGAGGACAAAGCTTGCGCAGCTTTCGGAAGCACGCTTACCCTATCTCTCGATCTTAACCGATCCGACAACAGGCGGTGTGACAGCGAGCTTTGCTATGCTTGGCGATGTGAACATTGCCGAGCCAAAAGCATTGATTGCGTTCGCAGGCCCGAGAGTTGTTGAGCAGACTATTCGTAAGAAATTGCCACCGGGCTTTCAGCGAGCCGAGTTTTTGCTTGAGCATGGGTTTGTCGATCTGGTCACTCATCGCAAAGAACTCAAGAAAACGATTGGGACAGTGCTTCGCCAATTAAGTGCTTAATTCGCTCACTATGGCTGACACAAAAAAACAGAAGCAACTGCAGGAATGGGTCATTCGGATGATCGGCTTTCCGATGGATCTTGGCGCCGGGCGCCGTGGCGTCGATATGGGGCCATCGGCACTTCGCATTGCCGGAGTATCGGAGAAGCTTGAAGCGCTTGGGTATACGGTTAAAGATACGGGTGACATCGATATTCCTGCTCCGGAAATTTCGAATGTAACCGATCCGCATCTTCGCTATATGCCAGAGATCGCGGCAGCTTGCCAGACGCTTGCAACGGAAGTCGAGGCAGCGCTGAATCATGATGAATTTCCGCTTGTGCTTGGTGGCGATCATTCAATGGCGATCGGGACAATCGCTGGGATCGCTAATCATTGCAAGAAGCATAAAAAGCGATTTGGTGTGATCTGGATCGATGCTCATGCTGATATTAATACGAAAGATACTTCTCCGAGCGGTAACATTCACGGAATGCCGGTTGCGGTTTCGCTTGGCTTCGGTGCGCCAGAATTGACGAAGGTTGGTGGAGATTTTACGACGCTTGCTCCGCATCAGATCGCAATGATCGGGCTGCGGTCGGTCGATCCGGGCGAATCGGCAATGATCAAGAAATTAAAGATCGAGGCGTATACTATGACCGATCTTGATAAACTTGGTACTCACCGCGTCATTGCAAAGTTACTAAATTCGATGCGGGCAAAGGTCGATCACTTGCATGTGAGTTTCGATCTCGATTCGGTCGATCCGAGTGTTGCCGGCGGAGTAGGGACTCCGGTGCCTGGTGGACTAAGTTACCGGGAAGCGCATTTGATCATGGAAGCGATCGCCGATACTGGATATATGTCGAGTTTTGAAATTGCTGAGGTAAATCCCATTCTCGATAATAAGAATATGAGCGCCGAGTTTGCGGCCGATCTTATTGCCAGTAGCATGGGGAAACGGATTTTATAAGTTGAGATCATAAGAATACAAGTGACCTTTCGATGCCATTGAGAGCGGAGCGAAGCAATCTAAGATGTTTTAATTACAACAAGCTATACTTTTTCTGAAATATTTCAGATTGCTTCGTCGCTCGTAACGAGTAGGAAGGTTAAAAAATTTGAGTCTCGCTCCTCGTAATGACAACATTTATATCCTCCGGAATAAATAAAGGATAATAAAAAAGTCAGAAGCCATTTCTGGCTTCTGACTTCAAGATTCTGACTTCCTAACCTCTTACTTTTTCAATACTACGAACTCGACGCGGCGGTTGGCGGCTCTGCCTTCGTCGGTGTCGTTCGGTAGGATCGGGTTTTGTTCGCCGTAGCCTCTGGCCTGAATGCGTTTGCTATCGATGCCGTGCTTGACCATGTAATCTTTAACACTATTAGCACGACGTTGCGAGAGTTCTTTGTTGTAGGTATCGCTGCCGACGTTATCGGTATAACCAGCGATCTCGACTTCCATCGTCGGATGATTTTTCATGATCGTTATGGCACGCTGTAATTCGGGATAGGATTCTGGCTGTAAGTTATCTTTATTGAAATCGAAGAAGATCAAAAGGCGGGTGCGACCATCGGCTACACTGGTAAGCTTGAGGTCGTGATCACCTTTTAAGATGCGGCCTTCTGGATCGACCTCATAATAGACGGTACCGAACAAATAATCATCGGCATCGGCAGTAACCGAATATCTGCCCGGTGCTTTTACACGAATGTCATAGAGCCCATCGCTGCCGGTCGTGGTCTTGGCGACAACTTCATTGTTGTTAAGATCGGTGACAGTGACTTCCGCTTTGATCGGCTTGCCGGTCTTAGCATCGCTGACTTTACCTTTAAGATTGGTATATTTTGCTTTTGTATCACGCTCGTCCGATTTTTCCCCTGGCGAGCGAGATTCTTCTTCGCGGCTCATTGCTCCAAACGGAAATTTTAG
>DASTAO010000131.1:0-2082 GCA_035712525.1 Kapaibacterium sp. (SeqCode) | reverse complement strand
CATCTATTTTATTGACATACTTTTCGTAGTCTTCAAAAACCGAACGGGTTAATTCCTGGAAATCTTTATTCTCACTGACTCCTGGAAAATAGATAAGCCTGTTAAGAATATCGATAGAGGCTTCGAAGCGCCTGATAGCCTCATTCTTATCTTTGCGGCCTTCGGCAGCAAGGGCCCGAAGCCACTCCTGGCGAGATGCTTCAAGACGGCTTTCAACTAAGGCTGAATCGACCCGGCCATTATCATCGAGTACGGAAAACGGATCGGCATTTTTTACTTCAACCGAAATCGAATCTTTTTTTGCCGTTTCAGAAGTAGTTTTTGGAACGCTGCTACAACTTTGAATAAATATTGCCGCCGCTACTGGCAATAATAGAAACACTGCCCGGCGGCAGTAAGCATATGAAGATGTGAAGGTCATTAACAATATCTCCGATAAGTGGTCCGGGGACTCTGGTAACACATCGGGATATTCTTTCAATAAATGTGCCGTGCTTTGTTGGGAAGCCCGGGGTGGGCCGCTTAAAAAAGAAGTGCACGTGGAAGAATAGCCGCTGTTTATCCTTGTCACCCGAAAAAAGAAAATAAGCATCCACCTCAATAGAGAAAGATACGCTTATGTACAACTTGTTAACAAGAACTACGGTTTCTTGCTGTCCTAAATAAGTCCCCCTTTATGACAACAAAATCATAATTCCTGACAAATTATATGTAATATACGAAATTTCTTTCCCAAATGCAACACCTTTCCACATTTTTTTCCACAAGATATACAGCCACTATCAAATTTTAAGGATTCCGAATATGCATTAAGTGGTTAAGAAATAACGGGTTTTCTTCATTACTATAAAGAATACTATTATGGACTTTGAACAAGCATATAGAGTAGCTTTTAAAGCGTTTAATGATGCCTTGGACCAAAAACTAAACCGTGAAGGCGATGTGGCTGAGATCGCTCCGAAATTTCATCGGGGAACGGTAATTCTTCAGCCGGAGGATTCTCATCTGCAATCGAAGGAGGTTGATATCGAAGTGTTCTTTAAGAAGATCGTTTCCGTCCGTAATAATCTTCGAGTCCTTGAGCAAAAGATCAATAGTAATCCAAAATTAGACGAAGCGGATAAGATCGATCTGCAGGGATATATTACAAAGTCCTACGGAAGCCTGACTACTTTCAATATCTTATTCCGGGACAATGAAGATAAATTTATAGGCGCAAAGAGCGAGTGATAATTTACATTGCCAAAATCCTTGCAAGCTCTACTAATTTGTTATCGATTGATTTTTTTGTATTGGCTGCATCGAGGAAGGGGGTATAGGTAACCTCACCTTTTTGTTCGCCAACCATCACTCCCCGTTTACCATCAAGTAAGGCCCTGACCGCAGCACCGCCGGCTTTGCTGGCAAGGATTCTATCACGAGCCGTCGGACTGCCGCCGCGTTGAACGTGACCCAAGATGGTAACACGGTAGTCGATACCGGTATGCTTCTTCACTTCCTCGGCCAGTTTGATCGCGCCACCGGTTTCATCGCCTTCGGCGACAACAATCATATTCGAGCGCTTATTGGCGCGCTGATTATGAAAGATCTTAAGAATGGATTCGACGGTTGTCTGAGTCTCAGGAATGGCAATGTATTCAGCACCGCAGCTTAAGCCCACATTCAATGCGATAAATCCGGAGTCCCTACCCATCACTTCTATATAGAAAGTGCGTTCAAAGGCGTCGGCGGTATCACGAATTTTATCGATGCTTTCAAGGGCGGTATTAACCGCTGTATCGAAACCGATCGTATCGTCAGTGCCGGAAAGATCGTTATCGATCGTTGCCGCACAGCCAACAACCGGAATATCGAATTCGCTATCAAGTGCTGCCGCTGCACGGGCAGTGCCATCGCCCCCGATGACAACAAGGCCATCCATACCAGCTGCCTTCATTGATTCGTAGGCTTTCTTACGGCATTCAGGAGTATGAAATTCAGGGGTGCGAGCTGATTTTAACATCGTACCACCATGCTGAATGATGTTCGATACCGATGACCGGATGAGAGGAATATAATTTCCTTCGACTAAACCGGTGAATC
>DASTAO010000130.1:0-2428 GCA_035712525.1 Kapaibacterium sp. (SeqCode) | reverse complement strand
TGCTTCAGTCTCTACCTTCGGAGCAGCGCAAGCTACGATAACAGCATTCTCGTCGGCGAGAATATCATAATCATCAGTCTGCGGAAGATCTTTGATATGAATACCGTGACCGATCTTAAGATCTGTGATATTAACTTCAATGTGCTGCGGGATCTTATCCGGCAATACATTGATGGTCAATTTATGCATGATATGATCGATAACACCTCCATCACGAACACCGACCGATTGTCCGGTGATCGAAACCGGCACGTCGATCTTGATCTTTTCTCCGGCGTGAAGAATGACGAGGTCGATATGCGATACACGATCGCTGATCGGATCGAACTGCACTTCACGAAGAATGCAGCGTGATTCTTTTCCGCTAAGAGCGAGGTTCACAACGTGCGTCTCATTTGTAAAAATGAGCGAACGAAGATCAAGCTCTTTTACGTGAAATGTTTGAGCGGCCTCTCCGTGTCCGTAAAGAACACCAGGAACACGCCCTTCTTTTCTGAGTTGCTTTGAGGTGCTTCCTCCAAGCTTAGTCCGCGGTTCAGCCGCAATATTTAGATCTGCCATTGTTCTACTTTCATCAGCCGTCGCACACTTACGTTGCTTTCGCAAGCAGTGCCCAGCGGCGCTGGTTGAATGATCCCCGCCCGAAAGCGGGATGAATTAAAAAACTTATTGATCGAAGAGTGAGCTAATGCTCGCTCCTTTATGAGTTCTCTTGATCGCCTCGGCAAATACCTTTGCTACCGATTTTACTTTGATCTTATTCGATTCCCTTCTGAGCGGAATTGAATCGGTCACCAGTAAATACTCAAGTGGCGATTGTTCGATTCGTTCGATCGCTTTACCGGAAAGCACTGCATGAGAGCAGGCTCCGTAGATTTTTCTGGCACCGGCCTTCTTTAATGCTGCTGCAGCATTAGTGAATGTCCCGCCAGTATCGATAAGATCGTCAACAAGGATAATGTCCTTGCCTTCGGGTTCGCCGATGATATTCATCACTTCGGCAACATTTGGTGCCGGACGGCGCTTATCGATGATCACAAGATCGGCATCGAAGCGTTTGGCAAATCCTCGTGCCATCTTCGAACCACCGACGTCGGGTGATGCGATCGCGAGCCGTTTGGATTTCAGATCCTTGAAATGCTTGAAGAATGTATTCGAAGCATATAAGTGATCGAACGGAATGTCAAAGAACCCTTGAAGTTGTGGCGCATGCAGATCCATCGAGATCACGCGGTCAGCACCGGCTTCGGTTATTAAATTTGCAACGAGTTTGCTCGTGATCGCAACTCGGGGCTGATCTTTTCTATCCTGACGGGCGTAGCCGAAATATGGCAGCACGGCAGTGATACGCTCAGCACTTGCTCTTCTGGCAGCATCGATGAGCATCAAGAGCTCCATCAGGTTATCAGAAGGCGGCATTGTCGATTGTATGATATACAGATCGACACCTCGGATGTTCTCGTCGTACTTAACCCAAATTTCGCCGTCAGAAAAATTCTTGATCTGAGCATTTGCTAAGCGGACATCCAGTGCTTTCGCGATCTTCTTCGCAAAATCCGGATTGCTTCTGCCCGCGACGAGTTTTAAGTTATTATTCGACACAAACTATAGTCGATCGATCGACAATAAAAGCTGGGGTGGCAGGATTCGAACCTACGAATGGCGCCTCCAAAGGGCGCTGCCTTACCGCTTGGCGACACCCCAAGATGGGAAATGATGAATTGGGAATGAAGAATGATGAAAATAGTCTACATTCACCATTCATCATTCCGCATTCATCATTCCTTCACCGTTGGTACTCCTTCGAGCGACGAGATAACAGATTGCAGCAATCGGTAGTTCGATAAATATGATTCGCCCCTTGGATGGGGCCTTAACTCTATTATTCCCAATTCGTAATAGCGAATTCCTGTAGTAAAAACTACGTAGCGTCCATGAGTTAAACTATCGCCAGAGCCACGGGTAATTTCATAGTTTGCAAAGCGCATCCTGCTCTCTTTGAAAACCTCCGGAGGACGAGTTATATTGATATTATGAGTCCTAGTCCGGTGTAAATTGATGGATTCCTCAGCAATAGCCAGAAGGCCATTCAGCTCATAACGCCTGCGTAGGTCAGCTGAACCGGCAATTTCTTCGAGGGTCAGCACCCAGGTTCTGCTCGTGTCGGTATAGATAAAGGCGACGTTCTCAAGCTCCTGAATATGCTCGATATTGACCTGAAGCCACCCCTTAGGGTATTTCCCTGCAATATCTCCGATCGGCGAATGGAAATAATCGAATTCGAGCTGGCCGCCGCGATCATAGAAGGATTTTTCTTCAATGAGCTTCGGAGTCGAATAGAATAACGAACAACCGGCGCAACCAACACCAATTGCGACTATGACTACAATAACTAAGAATTTCACGAGCGCCTAATAACGATGAGAGG
>DASTAO010000129.1:0-3508 GCA_035712525.1 Kapaibacterium sp. (SeqCode) | reverse complement strand
ATTAATGATAGTGCAAAAGGGGTCAATGCGAAAACAACTTATCTTGAATTGAGCAGTATCCCTGAAGTTGAAGGATTATTCCAACGACTTTCGAATTTTCTTGGTAGCATTCTGACTGGTACCGATACTCCACGAACAGCCGTCTTTGGCAAGGAAGAAACTCCGGAGCATCAAATTGTATCTGAGCTGATCGAGACTTCTCTTGCCGAGTTGGTCGCCCTACGTCCGCTTTTAGAACTTCAGGAGCAATTTTCTACCAATTCTGCCAAGCCTGATTATATTCATCTTCGTAATATATTCGTTCTCTATCAACGGGTAACCGAAAGCTATATTCAAGAAAAAACAAACTTTGGTTTTCTTGATCACGATGATCTGATTGATCAATGTGTGAAGCTCTTTAGCCAGCAAGAGGTAGCAAAAGAAATAGCAGCAACCTTTAAAGTCTGCTTTATAGACGAATATCAGGATACCGATGAGCGCCAGTATCAACTCCTACACTATTTAACCGATCAGTTTAGAAATCATGTAACGGCAACCGTCGTAGGCGACCCTAAGCAATCGATCTATCGCTTTCGCGAAGCTAATTTAGAGGTCTTCGGACAAACAGTATTAGAGATCTTAGCTTCGACAAATGAAGACAAAGCAATAACGTTAAGCGAGAGTTTTAGGATGCTGCCATTCCCGTTAGCAGTGATCAATCAGGTAACCGACACTTTATTTGAGACGACAAAAGAGAAATACTATTATACTCCACTTATAAAAGGCCGTCCCGATGCTATCCTAGGTGAAGTTGCAGTATTGCTCTCCCATAAACCATCCGAAGAAAAACCACAAGAATTCGACTCAGAAGAATTACTGATCGCAAAAGCGATCAAAAAGCTTAATACTGAAGATACTTCATTAAAACAAATCGCCATACTCATTCGCAACCGCAGTAAGCTTCCGATGCTCGAGTTGCAGCTTAAGCTGTATGATATTCCCTATACTGTTTGTGGCGGTGTAGGTTTCTACCAACAGCAGGAAGTAATAGATCTAATTTCTTTTCTCAGGTTCTTGATCGATCCCACAGATACATTGTCGTTAGTGGCAATACTTCGCTCACCGTATGTTGGGTTTAATGATCTTGAACTTTGGAATATTACCCACCACTATCAGCAACTGAGGTTGACTACTTCGCTTTGGGATTTTCTTTTATCTGAACAAGCAGAATTAAGCGAGCCGCAACAGAAGCGATTCTCCTTACTGAAAGATCTATTACCAATGGCCGGCCGGACAAGTACTGATGAATTGCTTCGGGCTCTTATTGCAAAGAGTGGGATCGAGTTAGTATATTATTCCTTTAGCGATGGCGGGCAAAAAGTATCGAACATTAAAAAGCTGATCGACCTCGCCTCTCGCAATGATATTTCCATTTGGGAGTTTGTCGAGCAATGCACTCTGTTCCAAGACCGATCCGAACGCGAGCAGCAAGCCGAAGCCGAGCCTACTGATGATGCAGTTCGAATCATGACCGTTCATGCCAGCAAAGGCTTGCAGTTTCATACGGTCTTCCTTCCCTATCTCGCCGAGCAAAAGAAGGGAAGCATAAATTCGTCGTTTCTCTCAAGGACACTTCCCCATATCAGACTCGAATCGCTCGATGCAAGCGGCGAAGCAGTAAAACATCCGATAACTATTCTTAATAAGCTCCATGAAGATGCAGAATCAATAGAGGAAGAAAAGCGAATTTTTTACGTAGCGATGACCCGTGCTGAAAACAACCTCTACCTCAGCGCAACACTTGAAAAAGATAAGATCCCAACTGACACACCTTTTGCATGGTTTTGTCAGTCGTTTGGCTTGACATCAGCCGACCTGACATCGCTGCCATCGTTTCCGATCAATAGACTTATCACTGAATACGACTCAACGGCAACACTATATTCTCAAGCTGTGATAGAAGAAACTATCCCTATCATCAAGACCATAGATGTTAATACAGAACTCAGTAAGCAAGAGATCAAAGAAGACCTCAGTACCTACGAGATTGATCTATCTATTATCACTCCTGACCAGGGTATCACCCGCTACAGCCCGACACAATTATTAGCCTATCTACAATGTCCAACGAAATATTATTTGCGATATAAGCTGGGCATTCCCGAAGAGACTCCGATAAGCATCGAACACGATAACGCTGATCATTCAGAGCATATACAGGCAACATTATACGGACAACTCCTACACCGGACATTTGAAAAGATAGAAAGAATTGTCGAAGATGGCGTGATTTTACCACTTCTGCTATCCGAAATATTCGAACAGATCCGAGCTGAATTCCATATCAATGAGCAAGAAGCACGGAAGTATTACGACCAGCTGGTAAAGCAGACAGAGTTATTCCAATCATCAGAATTATTTAAGTCTATTCTAAATGCCAAAGCATCCTTCGCCGAAATCCCTCTACGTTACGCCTTCGAACAAAAACTTATGCTTTCCGGCATAGTTGACCGACTGTTTGAAGACTCCGAAGGTATCTGGAATATCATCGATTACAAAACTTCCTCAAATCTGAACGAAAAAAATGTTGAGAATTACATCTTTCAATTGAGATTTTATTGCTATCTCATTCTAAAATTATACAATGTTGAAAAAGTAAAAGGCCATCTCTATTTTTCAACAACTGGCAGAACTATTTCGATCACCATCACTCAAGATCAAATCCAGGAAATTCATTCTCTTCTTGACACCACAGTAAGTTCGATTCTTACAGACATTCACTCCGGATCGATACGATCACTGGTGCATAATCGCGATCATTGCAAAGACTGTGAATATTCAGTTAATAAAACAACGGTCTGTATCTCTGATAAAATAGTAAATTAATTCATACCAATCGATATCCCCGCAAGATATCCTAACTCATGAATGCCCCCGATATTGGGGCCGTAATATCCTCCGGCATTTCTACCATCCGATAATGGCCCAAGCGTAGGCATCGACCAATACCGCGCTGTAGCAGTCAAGCCAATATCAAATAAGTCATCGGTATAAACTGATAGCCTGGCTCTGACAAACGCTCCGAGAAAAAAAGAAGTCCAGGGGCTTTGCGTTTCGTAGTTAGTCGTAACATGTCCGATGATCTTTTCTACGCTTGCTGTTGCAGTGCCGATTCCATAACCAAGATCGCCACCGACAGCAATGCGAAATTCATCCGTTCGAAAGACTGTCCTTGCCACTTCAAGATACAACGTCGTCATCGAAAGATGCTCAGAGATATAGGCGTTATAGCCTGAGTTCGGGTTAGCAGGACTTCCGAGCGGCACCCAAATTCCCTGCCTGTTTCGAGTTTCGGCGACATGCTCCAAAGCAAATGAAGCCGATAAGATATATCGCGTCCAGACCTGATATTTTATATTCCAGATAAACGGATTAGTAAAGAACGGAATTCGGCCGGACGTAACGAATGGCAGCTAACCATTCTTTGCAAACGAGAAAGAAAGATCGCGCTTTGTATGTTGTGCGAATA
>DASTAO010000128.1:0-4018 GCA_035712525.1 Kapaibacterium sp. (SeqCode) | reverse complement strand
CACTGAGGGTTGTGAATGGTACGTGATCGAAACTATGAACAGCAGACCGGATATTATTTCACTTGAAACTCACGGGAAACAGTATAAAAATCCTTTTACCAAAGAGATCTCTGATTGGATGAACCACAATAAGTATAAGATCTGGTACCGAGATAAATCAGATACCGTTTATATAAAAACCTCCATCCGGGTGGGATTGCTTTCGAAATGGCTTTAGGTCTGGAGTGTTATCTTTGCATATCATAAATCACTTCGACCATGATAAAACAACTATTATTTTTCCTGTTGGTTTGCTTCTTAACCCCGATCGTTTGTAGTGCACAGGATGGATTATTCTACGGCGATGAAAATTATCAGGGCGGGTATCGCATTAAACCGACAAGGAATAATGGCTTTTTCATTGGCGGATGGAACGACCGCTTTGAAAAGAATAATAGCCTCGATTACTATGTCCTCCGTTTTGATGACCATGGTCACCTGTTATGGGATTCCATCTATGGCCGGCATCCGATCACCGATTTTCTCTGGTCGATCGAACCGACAAGTGATAACGGTGCTCTTTTAGCCGGATATAGTGGCGTACAATTTTCCGGTGCCGAAGAAGCATTGATGTATAAGATCGATTCCAATGGAGCTATAGTGACGAAATTTACGGTCGATTATTCCCGCGCCGATCATTCCCATTGGTTCAAGCAGGCACCGGACGGAAATTATTTCTGGGCAGGACATACCGATTCCAAAGGCGATGCTGCCGGAGATATCATCGCTTCGAAGCTTGATATGAATCTCAACGTGATTTGGGAAAAAACGTATGGCTTTGCTGGTACCGGCGAACATGCCCATAGTGCTGCATTAACCGACAATGGCGGCCTCATCCTTGCCGGTCATACCGATGTGAATGGCTATGAAAAGATCTATGCTGTGAAGGTCGATGCTTCCGGTAATGAACTATGGCATAAGATCTATGGTAGCGGTGATAAGGCGGGCGATTCTCCATACGAAGTTGTAGTAACCAAAGAAGGAAACTACGCTTTCTTTGGCGGATCGAGCGTAAGCGGAAGCCAAAGCACATTCTGGTTGCTGGTTACCGATACAACCGGTAAGATACTTATTAGCCAGCATTATGGCAGTGGGTATAGTTACTCACAAGGCGGCGCGCAAACAAGCGATAGTGGATTTATTGTCGTTGGTTATACAGCATTGCCAACTGATAAAAATTATAGTGCCTTGGTAGTGAAGACGGATAAAGAAGGTACAGTTCAATGGCAAAAAACTTTTGGCAATGCCGATGGGGAGGCCGCTTATGGCGTGATGCAGCGCGGTTCGCAATACTTGGTAGTCGGTGAAGCGCCACAAGCCGACGGAAAAAATAATGATGTATGGTTACTCGTCCTTGATGAAAATGGTGAATTGACATCGCTTGACACAACCCTGGCAGGTGTCAATCATCCTATTTCAAGATCGGAACCTGACCTATTGGCCTACCCAAATCCTTGCGCCGATCATACGATCATCCAATACTGGTTACCTGAGCGTCAGAATGTCGAGCTTATTGTTACTGGCATATCCGGCGAGGTGGTCAAACATACTGGTCTAGGATATCGCGAAGCAGGATATCATTATCAACCGTTGTCAACGAGCGATCTTTCGAACGGTACCTATTACATTACGCTTCGGACAGCCGATAAATCCCAGACCCAGAAGATCATCGTATCAAAATAAATGAACGAATTTTTTCGTAAAGCATCTCACCGGACAGCTGAAGCCGTTGGTTCCTATTGGGCATTTGTCATAGCGGTTCTTGTCGTTTTGGGCTGGCTAACAACAGGCCCATTGTTCAACTATTCCGATACCTGGCAGCTGGTCATCAACACGGCTACAACGATCATCACCTTCCTGATGGTCTTTCTTATTCAGAATGCTCAGAACCGAGATAGCAAAGCTATCCAGTTAAAACTCGATGAATTGATCCGAGCCCTTAAAGGAGCACGCAACGAACTGGTAGACCTCGAGGATCTTTCCGATAAAGAGTTAGCTGCCCTTCAGCAGGAATTCAAGCGCCTACAGGCCGAAGAAAAATCGGGAAAGATCAGTCATTCTGAAGCTACCAGAGAAGAAGAAGTAATTATCGAAAAAGAGCAGGAAGCCGCCGGGCAATTTTCCGAAAAGAAAAAACAGCTTTGAAGCGTATAATTCTTTAATACGCTTTCGACCAGATTACTTCGTACTTTGCCGGTTCGCCGGTAACGATGCATTTCGCCGGAGCGGTAGCGCTTCTGAATTCTTCCGTCGGAATGCAGCGAATAGTTGCCTTCGTCTCGTCTTTAACGATCGTCTCCACAGCAGGGCTGCCATTCCAGCCGGCATAGACAAAGCCGCCATCTTTAGCAAGAATTTCTTTCATCTCATCGTAGCTCGTTACACCCCGAATCGAATTTGCTTCGCGACGAGCGGTGGCATTCTTCAGTAACTGAGCTTGAAGTTCTTGCGCTAGATCTTCGATCGTATCACAAAGTGAATCTGTGTTTACAAATAATTTCTGCTTCTTGCCAGGCTTGGGTTCTTCGCGCTTTTCGAGAGTAACACGTGGTACAATGACGACCGTCTTAGCCGCGACATCTTTCGGTCCGATTTCGATCCTGAATGGGACGCCTTTCATTTCCCATTCGTAATACTTAGCACCGGGCGACATATTATCGCGAGTATCCATCTTGACGCGGAAGCCTTTTGACTTCAGGTCGGCATAGATCTTATTAGCTGCTTCGAGTACAGTTGCGCGTTCTTCGTCCGTCTTATAGATCGGCACGATCACCGCTACTGTCGGAGCAAGGCGCGGCGGAAGTACAAGCCCTGTATCGTCAGAGTGAGTCATGATAAGGCTGCCAACAAGTCTTGTCGAAACACCCCACGATGTATTCCAGGCATATTGCACTGAGCCATCACGTCCCTGGAATTTCAGATCAAATGCTTTCGAAAAATTTTGTCCGAGGTTATGGCTCGTGCCTGCTTGCAATGCTTTGTTATCCTGCATCATTGCCTCGATGCAATACGTGCGAAGTGCACCGGCAAAGCGTTCGCTATCGGTTTTTTGTCCGGTGATCACAGGTGTTGCCATATACTCTTCGGCAAACGTCCGATAGACACCAAGCATCTTCAGCGTTTCTTCTTCCGCGTCGGCCTCGGTTTCATGAGCAGTATGTCCTTCCTGCCAAAGGAATTCAGCAGTGCGAAGGAAGAGACGTGTTCTCATTTCCCAACGCAAGACATTTGCCCATTGGTTTATGAGGATCGGCAGATCGCGATAGCCTTGTACCCATTTAGCGAACATCGTATAGATGATCGTTTCTGATGTCGGACGAATGACGAGCGGCTCTTCGAGTTCTTTGCCTCCACCATGCGTAACGACCGCAAGCTCCGGTGCAAACCCTTCGACATGCTCCGCCTCTTTCGTCATGAACGATTGCGGAATGAGCATCGGGAAGTAGGCATTCTCGTGACCGGTATCTTTGAACATCTTGTCCAGATTCCGTTGGATCAATTCCCAAATGCCGTACCCGTTCGGGCGGATGACCATACAACCACGCACCGGCGAATGCTCGGCTAATTGAGCTTTTTCAACTAATTCATTATACCAGGCGCTAAAATCCTCAGCGCGGGTTGTCAGTTTCTTATCGTCTGCCATAAGTTATTAAATAGAGGGGATATAAGGGCGAAAGCAGGGCTCGGAGTTCCAAAGTAGGACGGACACTCCTGTCTGTCTTGAGTAGGACAGACACTCCTGTCTGTCCATCTTTCCTCAACACTATCCATTGTCTTATGCATTACTGTAGTAGTTGCGTCCCCGAACCATGGTCAGACAGGAGTGTCTGACCTACTATCATGCCGGCACCAACACTCCTCCGTCTTCCTCATCATCAAATGATGTATAAGGACGTCGTTCTTTAAGGATTGATGTTCGCCCCCTACCCGGTGCTTCATAGGAATGTAAAATCTTCTGACCATCCCCTGCTATCTCATT
>DASTAO010000127.1:0-2297 GCA_035712525.1 Kapaibacterium sp. (SeqCode) | reverse complement strand
ATACAAGATCATCGACTTGGATCGGGAAAACGCCCGTGTCTTTAATGGTATAGAACACTTGGTAACTTGAGTCGACACCGCAAGCAATTTCAAGAGGAGCAGGTGGAAGGCTCTGTAATACTTTAGGAATTACATTCACCTGTACGATCGACGAACGATTATTTGCACTTACTGCCGGTGATTTCTCAACAACTTCTATATTCGATAATGCCGGCCCGACGTTAGTCGCTGTTACATGCACCTTCAACTCAAGGGTATCCCCACCGGCAAGCTTATAGGGGACTTGCGGGGGGTTGCTAACGGTAAACGGAAACAGCGGCGAGGTAAACGATTCGATATTGGCAGCGATAGTTTTTGTATTCACCAGCCAAACAACCGAATCAGCCGAACCACCTTGCGGCAAAACTCCAAAATCAAGAATACCGGGATAGATCTGAACATTTGGCAAGGCAACGCTGCCCCTAAATTCGCAAACAATATCACCGAGTACCGAGCCCTGAAATTCTATCCGTCCAGTATAATCACCTTCGGGAAGTTGAGGGTGAAATACCGCATGAAAAACGATCTTCTCCCCGACTCGTAATAAATGCGGAAAGGCAAGTGAAGCATCCTGAGGAAAAGCATCGAAGATTCCTGGAATGCCATTGTCATTAGAGACCTGAAAATTAATAATATTAGCATCATCAGGGCCGACCGAAGCTACTTCTATAAGGGTATCGAGATCATCACCCGGCAACCTTGTACCAAAATCGATCGTGAATGGTGTGGCTTTTATGCGAGGCTCGATCGTTACTCCTTGGCCGATCAATGAGACAGTAAGTTTCTCAGCTTTAGTAGTAATGTTTAATAATGCTGTCCGAAAGCCAGTAGCTGCGGGATTAAAGGTAACCTTAAAGATAAATTGTTTTCCCGGTGGAATGATAATCGGAGTTGGATCGGTCGTTTCAAAAAAGAATTCATCCGGTACAGCCGATTGAGGTGAAATGTCGTAATTGATAATGGTATCATTTACCGTACCATCATTCGTGACCGTAAGTGAAAGGGTACGGGTAAACCCAAGCTTCAGTTTATCATAATCGATGGTGGCAGCATCTGGAACAAGACAAAATGCAAGCTTTGGCAGGATCACAAAAAGGCCGACGCAGAGCGTCCTCGCTTTCGAATCGGAGGCTATATTTCTTAGAGATGATATTAGGGACGCTATACGCACCTAAAAAGAAACACGTTTTAGCGAAGAAGATTCGGGCAATCGAAAGCCTGAAAATACCGATTCAAAGAAGTATTTTGCAACCGACAGATCGATCGTTCAAGCCTTCAAATCTCAAGTCCACCTTATGGCAGCATTGATCTCATCCTCATAAATTCAGATGCATGAAGTTGTCCTTCGGTCGGCTCTGGCAGATGGGCACTGGCAGCTTGCTTATTGACATTGTCAAGCCGCTCCTTTGATGGCGGATGGGTCGAGAGGTTTTTGGCTAAAGCACCTTTTGGATCGGCATTCAACGTTTTAACCATAAAATATTTGATCGCTGCTGGATACCAGGGTTTGCCAGGCAAAGTATTAAGATCGATAAAAGAATTCTCATCAGCTTCACGTTCATCGTCACGGCTAAAACGAAGCATGCCAAGAGTCCCACCGACACCGGCAATATAGCCCGCCATTTCCCTCGCAGTGCTGCCTTCGGTTGTTGTCGCTCCGATAGCAACACTCGCCACCATCTCAAGACCATATTGCTTAGTAAGCTGCTGTGTTGAATGACGATGATCGACGTGAGTTATTTCATGGGCCAATACTCCGGCTAAGGTTGCTTCATTATCGATAAATTTCAATAGGCCGGTATAGACATAAATTGGACCGCCGGGCACCGCAAAGGCATTGACAGTATTATCGTCGTGGATAATAGTGACTGCGTAATGAAAATCTTTATTCTTTACATTTGGCGAACTGACGATCGTATTGACGATCCCTTGGACGTAATTCGTTACACTGGGATTATTCAGAGGAGGATAATGGGCGGGGTCTTTTGCAATTTCCGCCTGCATTTGCTGCCCAAGTTTTACATCTTCGGATTTGGAAAACAAATTGACGCCACAGCTTCCAAAGGATAAGGAAGCCATAACTATAACTGCTGCAAAATATTGTTTATTCATAGGGATTTGCTAATCAATAGTAACCACTTATACGCAAAAATAGGGGCGAAGGATTTCAAGGAAAACAAGGTAAAAATCGGAAGAACGGTGAAGCCTAAACTTCGCCGTTCTTTCTTGTCAGTAATTGATTTACGGCTTCTTTTGAA
>DASTAO010000126.1:0-4438 GCA_035712525.1 Kapaibacterium sp. (SeqCode) | reverse complement strand
CACCCTGCTTCATGGATCGGCCCGCACTCAATGCCTTCTGCTTTTAATTCGGCAACAGTCTTCTTGACATCGTCGCAGATTAAATATAATTCGTGGGATTCCTCACCATCGGCCGGATGTACTGCAACTTCACCTGGTGGTAACGCAAAGATCAGCCAACCGCGGCCGGCATCGACATGATCGAACTTTAGAACATCCTTAAAAAAAGCGCGATCAGCTTCAGCGTTATTGGAGTAAATGATTGTGTGCGCTCCGATGATCATAATAAATAAGAATAAGTAATGATGTTCAAAAATACGACAGTTTAAAAACGATACAAGAAGCCTGTAGATATAATAATATCACGTGTGTAAGCAAAAGGATTTTCTATCGAGGGAGTACTGGTTTTCGTTGCCAATGGGTCTAAATTTGTGAGCCCGAAATCGTATCCAGATTCGATAAACAATTGGATCGAAGGTTCTACATCCCATCGAAGCCCGATTCCACCAAAAATACTTAGATTGACAGTTGTAACTTCAGAATCGGCGATATCTTCATCCTTTTGCTGGCCATTAACAGTCTCGTGTACTGTTGCTGAAAGTTTATAACCAATAGATGGGCCAATAAAGAAATATGGTTTTAGAACGGACTGGCCATAAGCAAACTTGAACAGCACCGGCATCTGGAGATAGCTAAAGGTAGCAGAAAATTTGTCTCCAGCTATAAATGGGCTGCTCGATGTTTCTGTAAGGCCCTTCTGAATAAACGAAGGTTCGACGGCCATCCCTATATTTTCGGAAAACCAATAGTCCCATTCTAAGCCAACTGTAATACCTGGCTTCCAGCCAATGGTAAGATCTGGAGAGACATCGGAAGTAAAATGAATGGTGCCAAGATCACAGCCGGTCCTAAGCCCGATCCAAACCGCCTGCTCTTGCGCGAAGAGTGATCTAGGAGTAGTTGCGACAAATACTATACAAGCCAAAAAAAAGCTACACTTAAATATAAATTTCAGAATCATAGTAGCAAGGATTATTACAATACAAAGATACGTAATAACCACGGTATTACTATGATGTCTGAGTTGCCCCAGCAGGCTTTCGTTTTAATATCAACGCACAGATAACACTGATCAGCAATCCTACCGGGAATATCTCAAGGAATGTCATGCCGAATTCTACTATAGGGTTCGCATACCACTGTTTCCATTCCGTCATCTCCTGGGTTTTTGTAGCGATCTCGGCTACTGATGCCCCACTCTTTTTGGCTTCTTCTATGACTCTGGATGCATACTTATCGGCGAAGTCCGGAATGGCGATCGAAGAGTAGATCTTCCAACTGACAACATAGAGCACCGAGGCAATAATTGTAATATAGAGACCGACGAGAAATCCCTTACCGAACGTCATTGAACCACCGGAATAATTATCACGGTAGCTGCGGATGCCAAAGAAGACCATCGAGAGTGAGATGATCATGCTGGCATAGCCAAGGGCCAGCGACATGGAGAAATTGCTTCCGAATTCGAAGAGGGTGCCGGAAATGGTCATTAAGATGGCGATAATGACGCCGGCGATAATACCATAAGTAAGTACAACTTTACGCATATTGTTTTTTTTACGTCATTCTGAGCGCAGCGAAGAATCTCTTCAAATCGGAGTAGCCCTTAAGGGATTCTTCGCTACTCGCTCAGAATGACAAGTGAATTATATGATAGCAAAAATAGCGAATTTTAGACGAAATGTCAATAGCACTTTAGTGTATTTCGTTATTTTCAGAGGAAATAATACTTTGGTATCAGTCGATAAGTCCGAATCGGCGGGCTTTTTCGATCGCTTGGGTACGGCGCTCTGTTTCAAGCTTCCGAAAAATGCTTGAGGTATGCTTCTTAACGGTATTGAGTGAAAGAAATAATGTATCGGCGATCTCCTGATTGGAATGCCCGGCGGCGATGAGTTTGAGAACTTCGACTTCTCGCGGGCTTATCCCAAGATCACTTGCGGGCACCAGAGCAGGCGCCATGACTGCCTGGGTTTGAACGACCGCACGATTTTTTCCGGTGATCTTCCATCCGATCCAAAGTCCAAGAACTGTAAATAAAGCTGCTATGATAGCAACATAATACTCGATCTTTATATCGTAGATCAAGTACTTATACTCGATAGTCTTCAGTACGATAAGAAGGATTGCCATCGAGACGGCGTAGATATAGACGGAGCGATTCATTGGTGCAAAAATACGAAACGCCGGTAGGTCAGACACTCTTCTCTGACCTACTTTCAGTTGTAATTAAGCTTGGGAATTGTCTGAAAGAGGACAGACAGGAGTGTCTGTCCTACTGCATTATCTGGTTCTTACTCTCACCGGTATCCCGCCTTTCGGGCGCATGGTAATAAGGGGTTCGCGTTCGATGGGTGTATTGCTTAGTAACTCGAAGAAAAATTTCTGGGCGATCGTTGCTGTGATGAGTTGGCCTTCTATTAATGCGAACTGATTTCCTATACAGACTCTCGGGCCGCCACCGAATGGAAGATAGGCATGGCGCGGGATCTTTGTTTCGTTTTCCGGTGTGAATCTATCGGGATCGAATCGCTCGGGGTCTGGAAAATATTCCGGTTTGCGATGGAGTAAATGCGGGCTTATCATGATCGCCGCGCCTTTTTCTATCTTATAGCCATCTATATAAATATCCTCCAATGCCGTGCGGACAACCATATAGGCCGGCGGATATAGCCGCAGCGCTTCTTTAAAGACTTGTAATGCATACGGCAATTGATACAGATCGTCGAGCGTCGGAGTATGCTTGATCTTTGATGCCTCTTCGTGGAGTTTTGTAAACGTATCGGGATTACGGGCGAGTAAATACCACATCCAGGAGGTGGCGTTTGCAGTGGTTTCGTGACCGGCGAGGAAGATCGTCATTGCTTCGTCGCGGACTTGCTTATCGTCCATGCCCGAACCATCGTCTTCATCGCGAGCGAGAAGCAGGATCGAAAGCAGATCACCATTATCCGATTGCGATGCCCGCCGTTCGGCGATCATTTTATAGATGATGGCATCAAGTCCAGCGATCGAACGCCTGACCCGATTATTGCGCGGCGTCGGCCAACTCAATGGGAGATGTAACGGAAGCCGAAGCTGCTCTTCAGCATAATGATTGAGATAGAGCAAATGCTTCTTTACATCATCGGCTTCCTCGGAAACTTCGGTACCGAATAATGTCTTGCCGGTGATGCCGAGTGTTATGCGCAGCATCTCGGAAGAAATATCGAGAGTATCTCCATCACGCCAGGAGTTCATTGCTCGCAGCGTATAATCACTCATCACCTCTGCATATTCGCGAATGCGCCGATGCACGAATGCCGGTGCAACGAGTTTGCGATTGCGACGATGAACATCGTCTTCCGAAATTAGCAACCCATTGCCAAGCAGCGGACGAGTGAAATATTTGAATGGCTCGCTCTTATGAAATTTATCGGCCTGCTCGACGAGTATCTCGTGCACATACTCTGGCTTATTAATGGAAATAAGCTGGCGTTTGCCGAGAGTACTGAGGACAATATCCGGATGATTACGTTGTGTCCGCTCGAGAAGGCTAACCCGATCCCAAAAGATACCTCGATACGCCCTCATCAGGACGTTATCACGATTGAGTGTGATCGGGCGGGTTTGCATGTAGATATCTACGAATGGGCATCTAAAAGGTTATATACTTCTTCTGGTAACAACAATAAAGAGAACCCCCAAATCGCACCTAAAGAATGAAGCTATATATCGCCGCCGCCCCGGAGCGTTGCACCACCTCGCCTTTAGAGCAACTTCAGAACAAGAAGTCGATGATCTTTCTGAGAAATTAGTATTAATCGGTACTACGATCGTCGAAGGCCCGTCGTTTTTCCCACAGCACGGCCAATATTACTATGCCATTTATTTTAAAGATAGTAAGGGCATAAAATATGAGATCGTTTTTGAGGAACGAGCCTAAGGCAACAAGTTGTCGAGGGTGCATTAGCCAAGATCGCCATGAAAGAAAACTTATTTTCGAATGGATATCTTCTTTGTGTACTGTATCCCCGCTATATTCAATTCAACAAAATAGACTCCATTCTCAAGGCTTGTATGGATACTCGTTTGTACTTTACCCTCGGTGATCGATGCCTTTTCAGTCCGGACCTCTCGCCCACGAATATCAACGATCACAATGGATGCATCGGCAGTAAGAGTATTCTTGCCTAAAGCAAAATCAAGAGTTATATTTCCTTGCGAAGGATTTGGGAATGCTTCGAAGGTATATGAATTGCCAACACCAGTCGCGACGCGTTGAATATCGGAAGAAATATTCGTTACCCAAACACCCCTACCGTAGGTAGAGGCATACATTTTATTGGTACTCTCTTCTATGGCAAGCGCTGTAACATTGCAGTTTGGCAAGTTCTCACTATAGCGGAGCCAAGTATTC
>DASTAO010000125.1:0-2241 GCA_035712525.1 Kapaibacterium sp. (SeqCode) | reverse complement strand
TTTCCAGATCAATTCAGTGCCTTCGGTATTACTATAAAACGCTACTGAGACCCTATGGTTACCGCTAACGGGCAGATTATTTTCAGCTTTTAGTTGCCCTTGATAGCTAATGATTCGGGGAATGGCTGCTTCCTGCCCATTTGCCAAACCATTAAACAATACACAGAATATAACTGCACAAACAAGGCATACTGCCCTGGATAAATACTTTTTCATAGTTGTAATAGATACAGTGAATAATTCAGTTACGCCGAGACCTATCGGGATTCAGGAGGAGCTCAGGATAGCAAGTGAGGAATCTTGCAATGATGAGGCAGATGAAAAGCGATAGACGATGGTATGCAACTATATGGAATAAATCCTTAAAATGCAAGGAGCCGATCAAAAATAATGGAGAAAAAATATTGATAAAAAAGAGTCTGACACCGGATCCCTACCACTGTTGTTTGCCCATCATGCAAAGCGCAGCACTTGAGGAAGCTTATGAGCATTGTAAGCGGATCAGTACCCATTACGAGAATTTTCCGGTGGGGTCGTTGCTGGTGCCGAAGAAAATGCGAAAGCATTTTTTTGCGCTTTATGCGTTTATGCGGACGGCGGATGATTTTGCGGATGCAACCACCCCCCAACCCCCTCCTTCAAAAGGAGGGGGAGTCTTGGCGTCTCCTTCTAAAGGAGGAGTTGAATTGTTGGAGGATTGGCGGTTTCAGCTTCAAGAGGTCTTAACCGGCAACAAGGCGTCGAATCCGATATTCATAGCCCTTCGTAATACTATTACTGAGTGCAATCTCCCTGGCGAGCCACTTGAGCGATTGCTTGAAGCTTTCGAATTTGATGCGCGAGGGAATGTACAATTCGAGACATTCGAAGATCTCAGATGGTATACTTCTCGCTCGGCCGATCCGGTTGGCGAACTCGTGCTTGCGCTCTTTGGGTATCACGATAAAAAGCTTATCCGGTTATCCGATGAGATCTGCACTGCCTTACAGCTTTTGAATTTTATTCAGGATATCAAGGAAGATCTGGGTAATGGCCGGTTTTATTATCCGAAGGATGATTGGCAGATGTTTGATCTGGAGCAAGTGAAAGCTGCGGGCGAGACGCCCGCGCTACTTCAGCGTCTTAATTTGCTTTCGCTCTTTGAGCTTGATCGGGTCGAGACATTGCTCGATCGCGGAGCGGGACTGCCGGAGCTTGTTAGCGGACGGCTGCGGCTTGAGCTTCGGGCTATTATCCGGTCAGCCAGGGTTCTGATTCGAAAAATCCGGAAAATCGACGGTAACACATATTTAACACGCCCAAGCCTCTCGAAGGGGGAACGTTTAGGGGTACTTTTACAGTCTGTTGTATAATAGTGTCAACCGAACATCTACATAGCGCCGAAGCGATCTTTTTAGAGGAAGCTCCTGCTCCGCAACAAGGCAAGAGCAATTTCTTCTATTCATTTTCGCTATTGCCTCGTGATGAGCGGAAGGCATTGCAATCGGTCTATGAGTTTTGTAGGTATACTGACGATCTCGTCGATGAAGATCTGCCGCTCGAGCTTCCGGGTATTGACGTCAGAAAAGAAATAGCGGTCGAGAAAAAGCGGGTTCGCCTTGATTGGTGGAGAGCCGAAGTTGAGAAATGTTATAATGGCACGTCGAAGCATCCGATCCTTCGCAATCTTTATAAAGTCATTCTTCGCTTCAAGATCCCGAAGCAATATTTCCTGACGCTTATCGATGGTGTTGAGATGGATCTTGTAAAGAATCGCTACGAGACGTTCGAAGATCTGAAAGAATATTGTTACGCCGTTGCGAGCATTGTCGGGCTTATCACGATAGAAATTTTTGGGTATAAGTTCGAGCGCACGAAAGAATATGCGATCGATCTTGGCATCGCGTTGCAAATGACGAACATCCTTCGCGACGTGAAGAAAGATGCGTCGATGGGGCGCATTTATTTGCCGAAAGAAGATATGGACCGATTCGGTGTTACTGAGCAGGATATTCTTTCAGGTAATTATAATCTCCCGTTTATTAACTTAATGCGCTTTGAAGTCGCGAGGGCTCGCTCGTATTACAAAGCTGCGCGCATCCGTCTCGGCAAAGGCGAGCGCTTTACGCTCTTTGCTGCACAGATCATGGATGCTATTTATTTCAGATTATTGCGCAAGATCGAATTAGCTGAATATAACGTCTTCCAAAAACGCATCACCGTTAGCGCGCCACATAAATTACTGATCGCGTTTCGCTTTTG
>DASTAO010000124.1:0-6669 GCA_035712525.1 Kapaibacterium sp. (SeqCode) | reverse complement strand
ACAGAATTAAAGTTTATAACTGAATAAATAAGTACAAAAAAGCCCTTTCTATAAAGGGCTTTTTTATTTGTCATATATTTGTAGTGCATCCATCACCGACCATCAATCACGGGTGGATGTGAAGATCGGAGAAGGTCTCTTATCTTCTTTTCATCAATAATACATTTACGAACATGAAACCGTTATTTACCTTAAGAACGCTGGCTCTAAGCCTTATTGTAGTATCTACTGCATTATTCCTTTCCGGCTGTTCTTCTCCTACTACTACTTCCCCATCTACAACTCCGGTAATTCAAAATCCAGTAGATAACCCCATTCATACGAAAGGAAAAAATGATGGACGAGTGCAGTCAGTTACATTTACCGTTGTCAATAATAATGGCCATGATGTATCTATGAGGGTATATTCTGGCGTAACATACGATGACATAACTGTTCCTTCTGGAATCGGCACAAGTTACTATTCCATTCAGAATCATGTAACTTCAGTAGTAATTAACGGACAAACTGTTTACGGTGGTGTACCTACCCAAGTTACGTTGCCAGATAATACAGTTGTGACAGAAAGTATTATTGTAGTTACTGATACTATGGAACAAAATTAAATTCTTTCTGCTAAATAAAAGCCCACATTTGTGGGCTTTAATTTTATTAGGTCATCTTCTGAATCTTACCCTGTCGTTGCTTTTCTTCAAGCATTTTCATTATTGTTTCCCAAAGCCATTCGAAAGGTAATACTTGCAAAGCTTCTTGAGCTTCAACTACGTCAGAAGTTTGTGTTGTCAATTGTTGTAGATACCTTTTCGATTTTAAGGCTGTTAACTTAGGATCAAAAGAATTTGCTTCCATAATTTGAAGCATTTTGAAGAACAGAGCGCTACGCCTTTTTGTACCTACTTGTAAATATCTATTTCTATAAGTACGAAGTGCATCCATGCGGCCTATAATACCACCAAAATCATTTTGTTCAATTAGCATTAAGATATGGACAATTAAGATCGAAACGTTGTAGCCTCGTTTGTCTTTTTTAAATGAAGGGATTGTTTTTAGGAATCGATTTGGGTCAATTCGTTGGTGTTCTTCTCTAATAGAAGGAATATTGCCTTGACGAAGAGCAAAATTTAGATACAGTTCGAATAGCTGCCACTTTTCTTTAACTTGGTCAGGCTGAAACTGAAAACGAGGATTATTTACAGTTGCAACATATAGATTTTCTGCTTCTTGAAAGTGACCAGTCTGCATCATTAACAAGAAAAAGTTTTCAATAAAGATAAACCAGTTTGTTCCACCTTCCGGAAATAAAGTCTTGCACTTTTCAGCCATTTCATTACCTTTTTCATATTCCCGCAGATAAAGGTAGCAGCTTAGAGCATAGGAAGAAAATTCACCATAGAGTACTCGGAACGACATGTGGCTATTCTTATCAAAATAGTCGATTGCCTCATTACAAGTTTCGGCTGCCTCAAAATATTTTTGGAGCACTTGGAGTACTGTATTTTTAACTCTGAAATAGTACAACATGAATGTAAATGAATCACACTCACTGCGTAGCTTTTCAATTTCTTCTAAATACTTCACTGCTATATCCTGTAGCTCGGGCTGTTCAGCAGCTGACCTAGAAAATCTTATTGTTAAACGCTCATATAGTTCTTGTGCCCTTAGTTCATAGTCAAATGTAACCAGAAGTTTTTTTATCAATTTGTCCTGTTTATCATATTGTTTCTCAGAGCCGGTAAATCTACTAAAGTTTCTAAGAAATATTTGTGCTTGAAGAGCATTAAGAGTAAAATCGTAATGCAAGGCTTGCTGCAATACACTTTCAAATAATTTGGTAGCACTCGCACGAGCACCGAATGTCGTTAATGTATTTGCCCAAAATAATGATTTCGAATTATGGTATCTCGCCACCAACTGCTCAGAAAAGTCTTTTTCACGAATATCTAAGAAAAAAAGGAGATTAATCATTTTTTTCTTAAGACGATTTTTTAATGTGGTGTATTTTGTATCTATATTGGGAGCGCCGTATATATAGTTAGCCGCATCTAAATCAGTCGTAATTTTTCCATCCCGCAAGGCGAGGTAAAGCTTAGAAATCTGATCCGGATCGTCTTCCGGAGGATCATTATCTATTAAATCTGGATTTTTTTCACGGTATCGGGTGACAATTTGAGCTATTTCGCGTAAATATTTCATTCGTTAGAATATTGATAACTTATTATTTTTCAATGAATTTCTGTAATTTTATGAAAAATTTGACTTTGCAACCCCTGAAAAACAGTACAAAAATACGAAAGAATGCTAAAAAACGTATGTGATAAAATTATTTTTTTTGATTTTATTTTGACGTGCCGGTTTGGTATTTTTGTATAGCGATCATCAAGAACCCCTCAGGATGGGCGCAAGATTGAAAAAACGACCGGCTTTCTGGAGGAAGAAGGAAAAAGTAGCTTAGACACTCTTGTCTGAGCAAAAAAGAGAGGGGTAGGCATTAAGTTTGTTCGGCACCTAGTGCGATTGTTTCAGACCTTAGACAGTCGTTCAGATAATAAAAGCCCGGATGTAACGTACCCGGGCTGACAAGGGGAAGGGCAAGAGAGCCTGACCCGAGAGAAAAAGAGAAAAAAATGAAGGTTTGGAAAGAAAAATAAAACTTTTTCTTTCCGCTTTTGTGACATTTCTTAAAAAATCGAGCTATTTATCAACATTGTTCCTTGACAATTTACTCTTCTTAAGTGATTGAAATAATAATCAGTTATATGATTATTGATATAATATTCTCCACTATATTCCACATATAGGCACTTAAAATAGCATAATTTCGCCATGTGATTAAAGTGATTAAAATAGGCGAACTGTTCAGTAAATTCATCCTCCGCCCTGCTATTTTTGTATCACGTTAAACGAATTACGTTTTTTCAATCACATTTTTTAAGGATCACGACAATGGAAGTTATCGCCGCTATCATTTTTACAGTCAGCACACTCTTCGGTGGTACGCAGACCACGACAACTGACTCAGGCGCAACCATTTCGCAGGGCTCAAGTGTAATCGTTGTACACGATACCACTGAAATGAACTAAGTTTTAAGCTCGTATAGCTAACTTAGTTTCTAAAGACCTAGCAATCCGGGTTTAATTGGATTGCGAACAAAAAGTGTATTTTTCAGAATAAATTGGTTCTTCCGAAATACAAGCCTACTATTCCATACAGGAAATGTTGCTTGTATCCCGTGGCAGGGGCGTACTTCAGGGTTCGCCCCTCTTTTTTTCTCCACGGTTGATCACCCAAAAATTTTGTTTCTTGTTTAGATAACTTGGTCCTTCCGAAAATACAGGTACTATCCATTCTGGATTCTGCTTGTATCCCGTGGCAGGGGCTTTCTCCGGAAAGCCCCTTTTTTTTACCAGGATTTTCAGGATCGGGAAGGATTTTCAGGATTTTTCTTGTCATTGCGAGGAAATCGCGGAGCGATAACGAAGCAATCTAAAAAGCCTGGAATTGCAATGATCCGGCAGATCAGATGAAAGATCTTAGATTGCTTGTTCCTCGCAATGACATCAAAAAAGGCGTCATTCTGAACGTAGCGGAGCGGAGTGAAGAATCTCTTTCAGAGTTGTTCGATCCGAAAGAGATTCTTCGCTTAGCTCAGAATGACGAGTAAAAAAAATATTTTATTGAATTATAATGAGTTATAGCAAACCACACAAAAATATATAAATTTAATTTGGAAATCGCCGAAAAATTTCGTATATTTGCACCGTGGCAGACGAACTGCCCGAATTAAGAGCCGGCGATAAGCCGGCTCTTGCATTAAGGAGAAGAACGTGTGGAGTGCACAATTATATTGTTTGTTATAAAGGAGTTACAGACCAACTTTGCAGGATTTGGCCTTGAATAAATTACCTGAAACCGTTCTAGGCCAATACGACATATCAATCAAATGGGATCAATTCGCCAACCTCGTCTTCCGATTCTTCGGGCGCTTCATAAAAGCGGATCCGGAATAACCCGCCGCGATTTCCTTAAGGGAAGTGTTGTTTTAGGCACTGCTGCCCTGTTTCCGCCGCTTCGGTGGGTATCGGCAGCTACCCAGCCGAGGGTTGTCATTATCGGGGCTGGGATCGGAGGGCTTAACGCCGCTTATCAGCTCAAAAAGGCGGGGATTTCCTCGACGGTCTATGAAGCTTCGATGCGAACCGGGGGCCGGATGCTTTCTGTGAAGGATGTTATGGGGGCAGGGCTTATCACCGAATTGGGCGGGGAGTTCATCGATGGGGGGCATCTGGATATGATCGCCCTGGCCAATGAATTCGAGCTTGGGTTTATCGATCGCCAGGATAAGCCGAATAAGGACTTAAAACACCGAGCCTATTATTTCGGGGGGAAATTTTATACCGATAAGGACATTATCGAGGCATACGAGCCATTTCGCAAGCAAATGGCAGTCGATGCCCTGATCCTGAACCGCGAAGTAACCTTCGATCATCCGGCACAAGCCGAAAAGCTTGATAATACCCCATTATCAGCCTATTTGAAGAATTTGGCTATGCCGAAGTGGCTCGAAGATCTCCTGACCAATGCGTATACTACGGAATTCGGGATGGATACCAGCGAGCAGTCTGCACTGAACCTGCTAAGCCTCTTTCCATCCGCCATGGGCGAAAAATTCGAGCTATTCGGGGAAAGCGATGAGCGGTATAAGGTAATTGGCGGAAATCAGCAGGTTACAAACGAGCTAGAAAAGCGGGTCTATATGAGCATCGAGTTTGGCCATAAGCTTACCTCGATCAAACAAAAAGGCGGTACCTATACCCTAAATTTTGCGAAAAAGGGCTCGGCCGCGAAAAAGGTCGAGGCCGATATTCTACTGATCGCCCTTCCCTTCTCTATCCTCCGGAAGATCCCATTCGAGGCCGAATTGCCAGACTGGAAGCGAAAAGCCATTAAAGACCTTGGGTATGGGACTGCGACAAAAGTAATGATCGGGTATAATAAACGGATCTGGCGGGAGCAGGGCTATGGCGGCGAGGTTGTCAGCGACGAGCCATTCCAGCTTGCCTGGGATAATTCGGAATTGCAGCCGGGAGATGCCGGAGGGATCACGACCTACACCGGTGGCAAACGAGGGAAAGAATCGGCAAAAGGTACGATAAAGAAGCACGCCGATGAATTTGCAAAGGCTTTGGATAAGGTCTATCCGGGTTCGATCGATGTCAGGAGTCCGAAGATCGCGAGGATGGATTGGAGTGGTAATTCATTTTCGCTGGGATGTTATTCGGCATATAAAGCAGGTCAATGGACAACGATTCGCGGCGCTGAAGGAAAGCCGGTTGATAATATCTTCTTCGCCGGTGAGCATTGCAGTTTGGAATTTCAGGGTTTTATGAACGGCGGAGCGGAGACGGGGAAGTTGGCGGCGGAAGCTATTCAATTAAAAATTAAAGGTTAAGTAAGATCTTCAACATAATGAAGATCTTTGCCGTATGTTTCTTCCATCTTCCACAAAGATAGGAAGGCAATTATCATCATAAGTGCTCCAACACAGAGGGCGCTGGCGCTGATGCCCAAGGGGGCTCTCCACCAATTGAATAATGCAGTGATCGGGACTAAGGCGCCGCGGACGAAATTTGGGACAGTCGTAGTGACTGTTGCTCGAATGTTGGTACCGAATTGCTCACTGGCGATCGTTACGAACATTGCCCAGTAGCCCGTGCCGAAGCCGAGCAATGCGCAGACAACATAGAACCAGCCAAGTGGCAGTGGTGAGAAAATAAAATAAGAAGCGATGAAGATGCCGGTCATTATCAGGAAGACGAGCATCGCTTTTTTGCGGCTGCGAAGTTTATAGGTAGTAAATCCTGAAAGCACATCGCCGAGCGAAAGACCAATATAGGAGAACATTACTGCTTTGCCTGCTTGCGGAATCTCTGTCATCCCAAATACTTTTCCGAACTCCGGTGAGAAGGTTATAAGAATACCAACGACGAACCAGGTCGGCATTCCGATGCCGATGACTCTGAAATATTTCCAGGTATTCTTTGGCTGCTTGAAGAGCTTGAAGAAATTTCCGCGCGAGACATTTTGCTTCTTGACGTGCTCGAACATTCCTGATTCATAGACGCCGATGCGGAGTAAGAGCAGTGCAATGCCCATCGCTCCGCCGATGAAGAAGCAGGTTCGCCAATCGTATATCTCGCCGATGATCGCTGCCAGTACTGCGCCAAGGACACCGATGCCGGCAACAACAGTCGAGCCCCAACCACGAGCTTCTTTCGACATCACTTCGCTAACGAGGGTAATGCCGGCGCCAAGTTCGCCCGCTAGACCAATGCCGGCGATCACTCGAAGCATCGCATACATTTCGACACTATGCACAAAGCCATTGGCAATATTCGCGATCGAATAGAGAATGATCGAGCCGAAGAGCACCGAAAGCCTGCCGCGCTTATCGCCAAGAATTCCCCAGAGGATACCGCCGACCAACATGCCGCCCATTTGCATTGAGATGAGCATCGAGCCGGTGCTTAGCAGATCGGCTTCGGCAACACCAATGCTTTTAAGGCTTGCCACACGAACGATGCTGAAGAGGAGAAGGTCGTAGATATCGACAAAATATCCGAGCGCTGCAACAAGAACAGCAAGATTGATAGCTCGTTTATTGTGTGGGA
>DASTAO010000123.1:0-3757 GCA_035712525.1 Kapaibacterium sp. (SeqCode) | reverse complement strand
TACCGGTCAGTGGAGTAGGAATTCGGCCTCACTGGAGTTTCGGAGAATTACAGCCGCTTGAAGAAAAGAAAATTGTTTTGACTCCTGAGCATGCTGCCTCACAGCCTATCGATGGTATTGCAACGATCTATTATCGTAGTGGACTTTGGAGTGGTATGTATCCGCTTGAAGTGAATTTCCATATCGAACCGGGTGCAATGGCCTCTGTATCGTCGACGATGCCATTGATCTCTGAAGTTAGTGTAGTCTCGAACCCGTCAAGGGTCGGTGTCGATGAAGTTATTACGATTTCATTGACTGAGCGGGCGCAAACATCGGTCACGGTCTATGATGCTCTCGGACGACTCGTTACCATTGCCTGCGATGAACCACTTGAATCGGGTACTCATCCGATTCGAATTGCTTCAAAACTGCTGACGGCAGGGACATATTTTTACAACGTGAATATTGCCGGCGAGTCAAAGCACGGGGCATTTGTAGTTACGCCCTGATAAGGAACCGGACTATCCCGCATAAGTGTCTATTAATTATTCATTTGTGTTAATCATACATTAGGTCATCTTATGAAAACGACCTCATTAAAAATTCTGACGATCGCCGCTGTAGCGGCTTGCCTCCAGATAGTAACCGCCATCTCGAGTTACGGCCAATCGATGTACCCCTGGTGCAACGGCAAGGGGGGGATAGCTCCGAAAAATAGCGGGCGGGAATTCTTATTAGTTTATATGGATAATCAGGGGGAACCTGATGAAATTTATCAAGATATTTATGTTGCTTCCCTCGGAGATTCAGCCGTTGTAACTATCTCCTGCAGAGCATATCAATTCAGCTCTCTGGATAGCACTATTGTTAAACTCGCCCCGAACCAGGGGATGTCTGTACCGATTTCAGGGCTTCACTTATCACACAGATATCTGGTTACGGGCTCGGAATCCATCGACGACCATACGATTCACGTCGTCTCGACAGCCCCAATCGTTTGTTACGGAATGAATCATAAACGGTTTTCTGCCGATGCTTTTTTGGCATTACCGAAAGAAGTCGTCGCACTTGGTTCAGAATATCGAATTCTATCATTCGCAAATTCGAACAACCCTGATATTGTCTCTTCTGAGTCGGATAAAAAATCGAGTGAGTTTGCTGTCGCTGCCTTCGAAGATAATACCCAAGTAACAATTACGCCAAAGGCTATTACCGCTGGAGGTTCGTTGAACGATCAGCCGATCACTTTCACACTCAATGCCCTTCAATGCGTTTTGATTCAGGCTGCTACTAACCAAACACCGGGTGACCTTACCGGATCGGTCGTTTCGGTTGCCGGTGGCAAACCGGTTGCGGTTTATGGCGGCCATGTTCGAACCGAAATCCCATACCGATTTGAAAAAGACTCGGGGGGTACCAGCCGCGATCATTTGGCCGAGGCTATACCACCCACGGAGACCTGGGGTAATAAATTTATTGTTGCTAATACGAATACGGCTCCTAACGGAGATCTGATGAGAGTACTATCGGATGAGAATGGTAATGTCGTCAAGATAAACGGCAATGCATGGTGCACTCTTAACGCTGGAGAATTTAAAGATACCATGATCGATTTTACCGGTAATCCGGTAGATTATATTTTTGCTGTAGATGCATCCAAACGAAGCCTCGTCGGATTGTATTGTCACACAGCAGCTTCAAATGACGCTAATAGGGACCCCTTCCTGGCGATCGTTCCGCCAGTGAATCAGACGTATAATGATTATACCTATTTCCTGAGTAGTGATTCTACTACGTATGTTAGTAATTTTTTACTGATCGCCACGGAAGCAAGTGGAGCCGGTAAGATAACACTGACTCCTCCATCTGGGCCGCAGACTACCCCGCCTTCACAATCCTATATTCCTAATCAAACTCCACTACAGGTTGGTGCGAATAATCAGAAATATTCCGTGGCCTGGTTGCCCCAAAATCCACCGGGAATTTGGAGAATACAGTCTACTAACCCTCCGGATAAAGGCTTTATTATACTTGCCTATGGTTTTGGTAAAGTCGATTCTTATGGCTATACGGCAGGGGCGTTATTCAAACCGCTTTCTGCAACGTCAGTTTCTCACGATGCTCGTTCGCCGTATCCTGGTACACCGGAGTTGCCGGTGTTCAAACTCCATAATATCATGGGTGTGCCGATCTATTTCGATAGCATGGTCATGAGCTATACTTCGAACCCAGAGAATATTCCAGTATATGGCTTGAACATGCGCCCTAAAGCCCTTGGTCAACTTGACGCTGCCGAGACGAAGACGATCACCTTCACACCCGAACGCCCTTCAAACGACCCGATCACCGGTAAGGCGACCATTTATTATCATAGCGGCCTTTACAGCGATCTTCGTCCGCAGGAGATCGACTTCCGCATCGAAACCGGCGCAATGGCCTCGGTTGCGTCGAATACTACTTCGACAGATGTTACGTTGTACCCGAATCCAGTGCATGGCGGTTCAACAGCACTTGCCTTCAATTTGCCATCGAGTGCACAAGTGACACTAAAAGTCTATGACCAGCTCGGAAGGCTGATCTCGACTGTTGTTGATGGCAGGCTTACCCAAGGCGAGCAGACCCTCTATATCCCTGTTCGTACCCTCGAAAATGGGGCATATGTTTACGATCTGAGTGTTCCGTCGCTCGGCATTAGCAAGCGTGGGGAATTCGTTGTAGCGCAGTAATTTTTTAGCACTTTTTCTACCAACCTACCCGCAACTGCGGGTAGTTTTTTTTATGCCAGGAAAATAAACGGAAAGCCCTTTAAAAAAGGCAATTTTTAATGAACCAAGACCCTAAGTAATGGTTTTATTTAAGTATTCACATCTCTTGACGGAAGCATTTAGGGAATAATGGTTGGGTCTCACCGGAGAAACGCTTTTTGGCTTGCTCTAATAGTAAGCACTGCTTTTCTCGGTCTTTTTGTGCCCACGCTTTCCGCTCAGTATTCCCGCGAACCTATTGGCACTTCATTTTCGTATGAAAGCGAAGCACCGGCTTCGGCAAAAATCGGCCGACCGATTACTTTTATTCCAGCTCCACCTTTAGTAACAACTCCCCAAGCTGCACCAGTATATAAAACTTCGGGTAAAGATTTTATCGTAGCGTTCTCTTCGAGTGTTGGTAATGACGATCCGAGCGATCCTCCGTACAAACGATTATATATTTCTGCCAGAGCGCAAGTTCATGGCAAAGTCAGTTTGATCGGTGGCGGTTGGGAAACATCATTCGTTACCGATCCGAATAAAGTAACGATGGTCGTTCTTCCTTCGTGGGCAGGGCTTGAACGGAATCAGACCGAGCAGGTCTATAAACGCGTTTTTGAAGTCACTGCCGAAGATGAAGTGGCTGTCTATGCCTTAAGCCACCGCAGTTTAAGCTCCGATGGATTTTTAGTGCTTCCGGTCGAAGCACTCGGGACGCAATACAGCACGGCAAATCTCCGCAATGCCTTGTATTACCGCGGCGGTAAGCTTCCTCAGTTCAGCAACTATCCGAAAGATACCTTACCGAGAAGTGAATTTACTATTGCGGGTGTAGCAGACGGGACAATAGTAACGGTTGTACCGACGGCTAATTCGTTTGGCAGAAATTTTCTTGCTAACAACTCTTACACGTTTACTCTTAATCGCGGAGAAGTGATCGAGATCACCGCCCGTGATACGGCGATGGTAGGTATGATCGGCAATGCCCTATGTTGGGTAGGGAAGCTTCCGGGTGTCGATTGCGATCT